>JAKOSQ010000151.1 GCA_029777215.1 Bacillota bacterium | reverse complement strand
CGGCTCGTCCTCCTGCTGGCGCTCGATGGTCTTGCTGATTGCCGCCGACTCGGCGGCGATCTCCTCGGGCTTGATCTTCTTCGCCGGCTGGGCGGGCTTGGCGTTTTCGCTCATGACCTCCGTGACCGTGGCGGTGATGCCCGCGACGGCGGCGGCCTCTTCGACGGAGAGGGGTTCGACGGCGTCCGTCGCCGTGCCGGTCTTGATCGGCGTCTCCGGAACGGGCTTTGTCTCCGGCAGCGGGGCCGGAGCGGGCACGGACGCCGGGACGGGTGCAGCGGTGTTTTCGCCCTCAAGACTCTGGGAGAGCACCTGATCCGGCGTTTTGACGCGCGGACGGGTGTTGAAAAAGCCGACCTTGTGCTCCGAAGGAAGCTCCTCCGGCTGCGGACGCTCCTCGCCGTCAACCGGAATGTCGATCGCGCGGCGGCGTTTTCTGGCGGGTTCGGGCGCGGAAGTGGCCTTTTGCGCATTTTTGCCGTCTTGTACCTGCGCAGGGATCGCGGCGGGGATGCTCTGCTGTCTGCGCGGCGGCTGCTCCTGCGCATACTGCGCGCTCGCGGTGCGCTTTTGCCCGGATCTCTTCGCAAGGCCCTGCAGCGTCACGCCGCAGGCGCGCATGCCGAAATAGATGAGACCGCCGATGAACACCGGAACCGCGCCGTAAACGCTGACAGCACTGTTGAGGCCGATGGCCGCGCTGCCCGCGATCACGCCGCCGCTGATAAGCTCGCGGCCGCTGTCGTAGAGCCGCGCGATCGTATCGGCGTCAAAACGCACAATGTTGGAGACGATCAGGTGGTAGATCGCGCCGAGGAAAATCGGGCAAAGGAGCGCCGAAACGACGCGGAAGGTGACGGGCCTGCCCCGGCTGAGGAAGAGATCTGCGGAGCACAAGAGCACCGCGACCGGGAAAAGATAGTAGCCCCAGCCGATCAGGCCCTTGATGAAGCCGCAGAAATAGTTGATGAACCACGCGTCCACGTCCGCGTAGCCGATGAAGGCAAAGAGCGACAAAAACAGGCAGACGACCCCGCCGATGATGCGTTTTGTGGGATCATAGGCCGGTGCTGTCGGCTTCACGGGCGCGGCCTTTTTCGTCGGTGCCCTTTTCGCCGGCGTCTTTTTTGCGGCGGTGCCTTTCGCTTTTTTTGTTGCCTGAGCCATGTTATCAGTCACTCCAAATCATAGTACGACCGTGAAGATGATCGTCAGAATACCAATGCCGAAGCAGTAGTAGCAGAACTTGCCGAACTTGCCCTTTTCCGCGAGCATTTTGAGCAGCCTGATCGCGAAATAGCCGACGACGCCGGCGATGACCATGCCGACGATGTAGGCCGGGAGCGAAGCGGTGTCGACGCCCGCCTCGACCGCCTTTTTCGTCTCAAGGATGGTCGCGCCCAGCACGGCGGGCAGCGACATGAGGAACGAAAAGTTCACGGCGAAGCCGCGGTCGAGCCCCGTCGCCATGCCGGCGGCGATGGTCGAACCGGAGCGGGAAATGCCCGGCAGCGTCGCAACGGCCTGCGCGAGGCCGATCTTCACGCTGTCCGCGACCGTCATGCTGCCGGCGCTCTTGCGGCCCTGCGGCAGGCGGT
>JAKOSQ010000150.1 GCA_029777215.1 Bacillota bacterium | reverse complement strand
CGTGAGGATGGCGTTGTTCGCATCGTACTCACCGGAGAGCAGCGTTTCGAGGCGGGTCGACTCGAGCGTCGTCTCAAACGAGGCAAAGCCGGTCGTGAGCTCGTCGAGCATGCTCTCGTCGTTTTCCTCCAGCGCCATCTCGCAAATCGTGTAGAGATCGTCCCACTGGGTGCAGAGCTTTTTATAGCGCTCACACTTGTTCTGCAGCTGCTTGAGGCGCTGCTGCACCTTCTGCGAGCGTTCGACGTCGTTCCAGAAGCCGTCCTGCTCGCTCTCCTTCCGGAGTGCGGCGATCTCGGCCTCGGCCTCTTCGAGCTTCAGCGCCTTGCCGAGATCGACAAGCGTCGGCTTGAGGCCGTTGAGTTTTCCTTTGTATTCTTCAAATTCCAGCATTGTGCTTACTCCTCATTCATAGTCCATAGTATTATATACAATAAAATTGCGCTTGTAAATAGCTTTTCGCCGAAGCGGCCATACTACAATGCATGAACTTTGTCAAATGCGGGAAAAAAGTTGGCGTTTAGGCTTCCTTTTGTGCAAATGATTTGTTATAATGAAACGAAACAAGCGACCCCTTGTTTTTTAAAGAATATAACATAATGAGAGAGGACGATCGATCGTGATTTCACATGGCAAGGAGATCAAGGTTTTTGCCGGAAACTCCAACCCCAAGCTTGCAGAGGGTATCTGTAAAAAACTCAACATTGAGCTCGGAAAGTCCGTAGCCACCGCCTTTTCTGACGGGGAAATTTCCATCTCCATCAACGAACCGGTCCGCGGCGCGGACGTTTTCGTCATCCAGTCCACCTGCGGCCCCGTCAACAACAACCTGATGGAAATGCTCATCATGATCGACGCGATGCGCCGTGCCTCCGCGGGCCGCATTACGGCCGTCATGCCTTACTTTGGCTATGGCCGCCAGGACCGCAAGGCGAAATCCCGCGATCCGATCTCGGCAAAGCTCGTCGCCAACCTCATCACCAAAGCCGGCGCTGACCGCGTGCTCACCATGGACCTCCACGCCCCGCAGATTCAGGGCTTCTTCGATATCCCGGTGGACAACCTCATGGGCAGCCCGATCTTCGCCAACTACTATATCGACAAATTCGGTGTTGGCAACCCCGACTGCATCGTCGTCTCCCCGGATGTCGGCTCCGTCTCCCGCGCACGCAAATTTGCGCAGAAGCTCGGCCTTGGACTCGCGATCGTCGACAAGCGCCGCGAAAAGGCCAACAGTTCCGAGGTCATGAACATCATCGGCGACGTGGCCGGCAAGACCGTTATCATGCTCGACGACATGGTCGACACCGCCGGCAGCCTCTGCGGCGCGGCCAAGGCCCTCATGGAAATCGGCAAGGCCACGGAGGTCTATGCCTGCGCGACCCACGGCATTCTCTCCGGTCCCGCGATTGACCGCATCAACGCCAGCTACATTAAGGAGCTCATACTGCTCGACACTGTTCCCTATACCTCCGACAAAAAATGTGATATCATTCGCTACATTCCGGTGGACAAGTTCTTTGCGGAAGCCATCACCCGCATTTACGAGGAAGTTTCGAT
>JAKOSQ010000149.1 GCA_029777215.1 Bacillota bacterium | reverse complement strand
CGGCAAGCCGGCGGGACGGTATGATACATTAAATATATCCGCCCTGCTGCGCCGCGAGAGCACGAGCTTCGGCGCCGCCGTTGAGACGCTGGCGGACCTGCTGCGCGAGACGCTGCCGCGCCGGGACGGGGATGCCTGCACTCTCGTCGTCGGCCTCGGCAACCGCGACATCACGCCCGACAACATCGGGCCGCTCTCGGCGCAGAGCATCCTTGTCACGCGACATCTGAAAAGCGAGGCGCCGGAGGACTTCAAAATGCTCAGCCCCGTTGCACTTATTACCCCCGGCGTCATGGGGACCTCGGGCATTGAGAGCGCAGACTATATTCGCTGGGTGTGCGCGGAGCTGCGGCCCGCACAGGTCATTGTCATCGACGCGCTGGCCGCGCGCTCGCTCGACCGGCTCTGCCGGACCATACAGGTGACCGACACGGGCATTACGCCCGGCTCCGGCGTCGGTAACGCGCGGAGCGAAATCAGTGCGAGGACGCTGGGCTTGCCTGTCACGGCGATCGGCGTGCCGACAGTCGTGGACGTCGGCACCATTCTCGCCTCCTGCGGCTGCAGCGCCGGTTCAGACAAACAGGCGCAGATGATCGTCACACCGCGAAACATTGACAGCGAGGTAAGCTGCACCGCCAAGCTCGTCGGATACGCTGTCAATCTTGCACTGCACGAGGGGCTGACGATCGAGGACGTGGACATGCTGGTTGGCTGATGTTCCACGTGAAACATCAGAAGTTCGCGGCAGGTGGTTTCACGTGGAACATCCCACTGCCCGCTATTACTCCGTGTTCCACGTGAAACATGTACAAAGCACATTAAATGTGAAAAGACCATTGAAAAGTCAGCCTTTGAATGCTATAATAGCCGCAATGCGGCTATTATATGCGCATGTCGGCACTCCGTGCCGACGCGCTAAAAATTCAAGGCCGTGCCGTCGGAGACGGCACATGGCCGTGTTGCCGCACTGTCAAGTCATTCGCAAGGAGAGAAAAATGGGTAAAATAATCGCGATCGTCAACCAGAAGGGCGGCGTCGGCAAGACTACGACCTGCGTCAATCTCTGCGACGCGCTGCAGCTTCGCAAAAGGAACATTCTCCTGTGCGACTGCGACCCGCAGGGCAACAGCACCTCGGGCGTCGGCGTGGACAAAAATTCAAGCCCCAACGTCTACGACATCATTATGAACGGCGTCGAGGCGGAAAAGGCGGTCGTCAAGACCAAATATTGCAGTCTGATCCCCTCAAACCGGCAGCTCTCCGGGGCCATGGTCGAGCTTGTGGACGTGGAGGAACGGGAATACGTCCTCAAAAAGGCGCTCGCACCGCTCAAGGACCAGTACGACTACATTTTTATCGACTGCCCGCCCTCCCTCGAACTGCTGACGCTCAACGCGCTCTGTGCCGCCGACGCGATCATCGTGCCGGTACAGTGCGAATATTTTGCGCTGGAGGGGCTGACCGACCTGCTCGGAACGATCAAAACGATCAATAAGCGCCTCAACCCCGATCTGAAGCTGGAGGGCATTCTGCTGACGATGTACGATCCGCGGACCAAGCTCTCGGTCGAGGTGGAAAACGAGATCAAGAAATACTTTGGCACCAAGGTCTACAAGACAAGGATACCGCGCAACGTGCGTTTGAGCGAAGCCCCGAGTCACGGAAAACCGGTCATCGCCTACGACCGGCTCTCAAAGGGCAGCCGCGCCTATTTGCAGCTCGCGAGCGAATTTTTGGACAGTGAGCCGAAATAAAAGGAAATACGCGCAATTTACATACACAGGAGGTCAAAATGGCCGAAAAAGCACAGAAAAGGGGCCTCGGCACGGGCCTCGGCGCGCTGTTTGGGGAGGATAACCTCGCGGAGGACCTCAACAGCGTCTCATCGCTTCCCATCGAAAAGGTCGAACCGCGCTCCGATCAGCCGCGCTCCGTTTTCGATCAGGAGACGCTCGCCGAGCTTGCCGAGTCCATCAGTCAATATGGACTGATCCAGCCGATCACGGTGCGGAAGCTGCCGTCCGGCTATTACCAGATCATTGCGGGCGAACGCCGCTGGCGGGCGTCGCGCCTCGCGGGCCTCAAGGAGGTCCCGGTCCGCATCATCGAAGCGGACGACCGCCGCGCGATGGAGCTGGCCCTCGTTGAAAACCTGCAGCGCGAGGACCTCAACCCTATCGAAGAGGCGAAGGGCTACAAGACTCTCATCGAAGAATACGGCATGACTCAGGAGGAGGCCTCGCAGAGCGTCGGCAAGGCGCGCTCGTCCGTGACGAATGCGCTGCGTCTGCTGAACCTGACGCCGCCGGTCATGGCCATGCTCGAGGACGGCGACATCTCCGCCGGCCACGCGCGGGCCCTGCTCGCCGTGAAGGACGAAGCCGACCAGCTCCGCGTCGCGACCAAGGTCGTTGAGGAGAGCCTGTCCGTCCGGCAGACGGAAAATCTGGCCTCAAAAATGGCCGAGCTTGCCGAGAAAAAGGAAAAACCCCAGAAAAGCGTCAACCCCCTCGAGGTCGATTACCTCGCCGACACGGAAAAACAGCTCACCAGCGCCCTTGGCCGCCGCACTCAAATCCGCGACAGCGGAAAAAAGGGCAAGATAGAGATGGAATATTATGGAACAGACGACCGGGAAGCTCTGATCGCCGCGCTGCTGCAGCTGAGCAAAGCAGGAGGGGGGCGTACACAGTGAAAAAGTTTAAGACAACCCCAAAAAATCCCGAAACACAGGACAATAACGGCCAGAAAAAGCCGTATCCGCTTCTGCCCTATCTGATCGGCCTCTTTGTGATGGTGGTCGTGCTGGTGGTTTTGTCCTACCTCATGCAGCTGCGCAACAAGCAGGAGCTGGTCACGCCGACATCCGCTTCCTATACGGTGACGGAGACGGCATTTCAACTGTAAACTGTGATTTTATTATAAAGGAGTAATAACCATGCTGGATATCAAAGTGATTCGCGAGAACCCTGAAGACGTCAAGACGAGACTGAAAGGCAAGCAGGTCGACTGCGACAAGGCGATCGACCGCATTCTGGAGCTCGACGGCCAGCGCCGCGAGCTCATATTTAAGACTGAGAGCGCCAAGAGCGAGCAGAACAAGGTCTCCAAGGAGATTCCGAAGCTCAAAAAAGAGGGACAGGACACCACCGAAGTCATCTCCCGCATGAACGCCCTCAAGGAGGACATCAAGGTCTTCGACGCCGACCTCAAGAAGGTCGAGGACGAGTACACCGAGCTGATGCTGAGCCTCCCGAACCTCCCGGATCCGGACCTCAAGTTCGGCGGCAAGGAGAATAACGTCCCGCTGCGCTACATGTCCGGCGCGAAGACGCCCGACTTTGAGATCAAGAACCACGTCGATCTCTGCACAGAGCTCGGCATGATCGACTATCCCCGCGGCACGAAGCTCGCCGGCAACGGCTTCTGGATCTACCGCGGCATGGGCGCGCGTCTCGAGTGGGCGCTGCTCAATTTCTTCATCGAGACGCACGAGCTCGACGGCTACGAGTTCGTCATGGTCCCGAACATGCTCGGCTACGAGTGCGGTTTGACCGCCGGCCAGTTCCCGAAGTTCAAGGACGAGGTCTACTGGCTCGAGCAGCAGGACGAAAATGAGCCCCGCCACTTCATGCTGCCGACCGCCGAGACGGCGCTCGCGAGCCTGCACCGCGACGAAATTCTCAACGAAAACGAGCTGCCGCGCAAGTACATCTCCCTGACGCCGTGCTTCCGCCGCGAGGCCGGCTCCTACCGCGCCGAGGAGCGCGGCATGATCCGCGGCCACCAGTTCAACAAGGTCGAAATGTTCCAGTACTGCCGTCCCGAGGACAGCGACAAGGCCTTCGACGAGCTCGTCGACAAGGCGGAATTCCTCGTCAAGGACCTCGGCCTCAAGTTCCGCACTGTGAAGCTCGCCGCCGGCGACTGTTCCGCGTCCATGGCCCGCACCTATGACATCGAGGTCTTCATCCCCTCGATGGGCGGCTACAAGGAAGTTTCCTCCGTCTCCAACGCGCGCGACTACCAGGCCCGCCGCGGCAACATCCGCTTCCGCCGCGAGGACGGCGGCAAGATCGAGCTGTGCCACACGCTCAACGGCTCCGGTCTCGCCACGAGCCGCATCATCCCCGCCATCGTCGAGCAGTACCAGAACCCGGACGGCTCCGTCGAGGTCCCGCAGGTCCTTCGCCGCTACATGCGCGGCAAGGAGCAGATCACGAAGGACGACATCCAGCGCGTCCAGATCCGCAACCCGCTGACCCAGAGCTGCGGCAGCTGCGAATAAGCAAAAAGTTCGGATTAATAAAAGAAATGCGCCAAAACATTTGTTTTGGCGCATTTATTATTAACTTTATAGCTTATTGCTTGGCACCGCAGCTCGGGCAGACGTCTACGCCCGGCTCAAGCTTTGTGCCGCAATTCTGGCAGAATTTGTCTCCCTGCGCAGCAGGT
>JAKOSQ010000148.1 GCA_029777215.1 Bacillota bacterium | reverse complement strand
GCCGGGCGCGGGCGCGTGCCAGCCTCGCTGTGAGCCGGGCCATGAGCATTCCCAAACAGGACGACTGGCCGGAGCTGCAAAAGGCGCTCGATACATTCATCAAGGGCGGCCTGCGCGCCGTGTGCGACGGCTCGGTTTTTACAAAGGACGAATAAGCGAAAAGGCCCCGGGGCACACTTACCGGGGCCTTTTTGCGTCCGTTTTTTTACGGACGGGCCGCGCGGAGGAGCTTTATGACCTCGTCCTTTTTGAGCACCTTGCCGTAGCAGAGGACCTTGCCGTCCACGACGAGGGCCGGGGTCGTCATGACGCCGTAGGCCGCGATCTGAGTGAAGTCGCGGACGTGGTCGACCGCCGTGTCCATGCCGAGCTCCTGAAGCGCCTCGACCGTCGCTTTTTCAAGCGCGTTGCACTTTTCGCAGCCGGAGCCGAGAATTTTGACGGTCGGGCCGGCACTCTTGCTCTGCTCCGCCGCCGCCATCGCCTCCGGCGTGCAGCTTCCGCCGCAGCAGCAGGGCTGCTCGGCCTTTTTTACCTTTGCTTTCTGAAAGAGACTCATATCTGTACCTCCGTTTTTAAATGACCAGATATTGAAATGCGTTGAAGAGATAGCCCACGAGGATAATGCCGACCGTGCAAATCAGAATGAACATCCGCAGCAGCTTCGGCTTCACGGCCTTGCGCAGCATAACCATCGAGGGCAGGGACAGCGTTGTCACCGCCATCATGAAGCTCAGGACAGTGCCGAGCTGCGCGCCCTTGTAGAGCAGCGCCTCGGCCACAGGAATGGTGCCGAAGATGTCCGCGTACATCGGTACGCCGATGAGCGTCGCGAGCACGACGCCGAAGGGATTGTGGCTGCCGAGCACGGCTTCGACCCAGCTTTCCGGAATCCAGTTGTGGATGACGGCCCCGATGCCGACGCCAATGAGAATATAAGGGAAAACCTTTTTAAAGATCGAGACGACCTGCTCCTTGGCGAAAGTCAGCCGCTCGCGCTGCGTGAGCGTTGGCGAGTCGATGTCGACGCCGCCCGCGCTGCGGATGAAGTCCTCAACGTATTCCTCCATGTGCGCGCGCTCGATGAGCGTGCCGCCGACGACCGCGACGACGAGGCCCAGCGCGACATACGCGAGCGCGACCTTCGCCCCGAAAATGCTCATCAGCAGCACGAGACTGCCGAGATCGACCATCGGCGAGGAGATGAGAAACGAAAAGGTCACGCCGAGCGGCAGCCCCGCCGAGGTGAAGCCGATGAACAGCGGAATGGACGAGCAGGAGCAAAACGGCGTCACCGTCCCCAGCAGCGCCGCCATGCAGTTGGCGCCGATGCCGTGGAAGCGGCCCATGATCTTTTTGCTGCGCTCCGGCGGAAAATAGCTCTGGATATACGAAATGAGGAAGATCAGCACACACAGCAAAAAGGTAATCTTCAGCACGTCGTAGAGGAAAAATTGCAGGCTCCCGCCCCAGCGCCCGCTCACGTCGACGCCGGCGGCGGCGAGGCCGCTGCCGATGAGCGTGTTCAGCCATTTGAGGCCGAGAATTTGGTTTTGAATGAAGTCCCAGACCATTTAGCAGCACCCTTCTTTCTCGTTTTTGCAGCAGGAGAGCTGCTCGATGCAGACTCTGAAGTCCGCAAGCGTCCCGCAGTTTAAGGAGTAGTGCGACCACTTGCCCTCGCGCCGCGTGTCCACCAGCCCGCACTCGCAGAGAATCTTCATGTGGTGCGAAAGGGTCGGCTGCGTGATCTGGAAGTGCTCCAGCAGCCTGCAGGCGCACATCTCGCCGCCGGAGAGCATCTGCACAATCTGCAGACGGTTCGGGTCGCCCAGCGCGCGGCAGATTTTCGCCGCGTCGATCTCGTTCATGTCGCTCACCTCACATTGATGTTAGTCTATGTGACGGAGTATAGACTATACATCGACGTTTGTCAATATGTTTTTTGCCGGCGGCCACGCCGCGCTTGACAGGGACGTCCGCGCGGCATAAGATGGGCACACATACAGAAAAAACTGCCGCGCCCCGTACGGGGCAAATTTGGAGGGAAACTGCCATGTCTGCTGTTGAAAAACTTGAAAAACCCACCCGCGTCCGCGAGCTGCAGATCGGCCGGGTGCTCGACTGCCTCGCCGTGTCCGGGGAGCGGAGCTTCTGCGACATCGGCGCGGGGACCGGCCTGTTCGCGCTCGAGGCCGCCGCGCGCACGCGGGGACCGGTTTACGCGCTCGAGG
>JAKOSQ010000147.1 GCA_029777215.1 Bacillota bacterium | reverse complement strand
GCGGCCGCGCCGAAGCTTTCGCTTGCACTTTTCGCCGGCGCATGGTAAAATTAAAGCGTAAAAAAGTGAATACACAGTCGCGGCGGAGAATTGAGAGCCAGACTTTTTGGGATCGGAGCATTGCTCCGGTCTATGAAGTCTTGGCTTTTTTCATATTCTCCGCCGCTTTTTTATCGGAAAGGCGGAACGAAAAATGACTGATGTTGCGATCATCGGCGGGGGCGTCGTCGGCTGCGCCGTCGCGCGCGAGCTCTCGCACTGGGCGCTGGATGTGCGCCTCTTTGAAAAGGCATCCGATCTCGCGGAGGGCACCTCCAAGGCCAACAGCGGGATTGTCCATGCGGGCTACGACGCCGAGCCGGGTTCGTTGAAGGCCCGCTTCAACCACCGGGGCGTGGAGCTCATGCCCGCGGTCTGCCGCGAGCTCGACGTCCCCTACAAGCAAAACGGCTCCCTCGTCGTCGGCTTTTCGGCCGACGACCGCGCACGGCTCGAAGGGCTGCTCGAAAAGGGCCGCAAAAATGGCGTTGAAGGGCTCGAGCTCGTCGACGGGGCGCGCGCACACGCCCTTTGCCCGACGCTCGCCCCGGAGGTCACTTGTGCGCTCTACGCCCCGACCGCCGGCATCGTCTGCCCCTATGAACTGACGCTGGGATTTGCCGAAAACGCCGCGAAAAACGGCGTGAGCTTTACTTTTAACGCCGAAGCGACCGCCATCGAAAAAACGGACGGCGGCTGGCTTCTCCGCTTTGCGGACGGCACGAGTGAGACGGCCCGCGCCGTCGTCAACGCCGCCGGCGTTTGGGCCGATACCATTAATAATATGGTCAGCGCACGCAAGCTGCACATCATCCCCCGCAAGGGTGAATACTGCCTTTTTGACCGCACGGTCTCGGCGCTCGCTCCGATGACGATTTTCCAGACACCGACGGCGATGGGCAAGGGCGTCCTCGTCACGCAGACGGTGGACGGCAACCTCCTCGCCGGTCCGACCGCCGTGGACATCGGCGACAAGGCCGACACGGACACCACCGCTGCCGGACTTGACTACGCGCTGCAGACCGCCGCGCGCTCCGTCGGCCCGCTGCCGACGCGGCAGATCATCACTTCGTTCGCGGGACTGCGCGCCCACCTTGAAACGGACGATTTCGTCGTTGGGGAGGCCGACGACGCCCCGGGCTTTTTCAACGCCGCCGGCATCGAATCGCCGGGCCTCACCTCCGCGCCCGCAATCGGCGAGGCGCTTGCGCGGCTCGTTTCCGAGCGCCTCGGCGCAAAGGAAAAGCCGGACTTCGACCCCGTCCGGCACGGCATCCCGAAGTTCCGCGAGATGACGAACGACGAGCGCGCAAAGCGCATCGCCGAGAACAGCGCGTGGGGCCGCGTCGTCTGCCGCTGCGAGACGGTCACGGAGGCGGAGATCGTCGAGGCGATCCGCCGTCCCCTCGGCGCGACGACGCTTGACGGCGTCAAGCGCCGCACCCGCGCGGGCATGGGCCGCCGCCAGTCGGGCGTCTGCACGACGCGCGTGCTGGACATCCTCGCGCTCGAGCTCGGCGTCGAGCCGGAGACGCTCACAAAACACGCGGCCGGTTCAGAAATTCTGACCGGCGAGAGAAACTGAGGGGGCGGAGGCAATGAAAAAAGACCTGGTTATTATCGGCGGCGGCCCGGCGGGCCTCGCGGCGGCCATCCGCGCCCGCGAGTGCGGCATTGAAGACATCCTCGTCCTCGAGCGCGACAACGCTCCCGGCGGCATTTTGAACCAGTGTGTGCACAACGGCTTCGGTCTGCACACCTTCAAGCAGGAGCTCACCGGCCCGGAGTACGCCCAGCGCTACATCGAAAAGGCAAAAGAGCTCGGCATTGAAATTTTGCTCAACACCATGGTGCTCGACGTGAGCGCCGACAAAAAGATCACCGCCGTCAGCCCCGAGACGGGCGTGCTTGAGCTTGAGGCGCGGGCGGTCATCCTCGCAATGGGCTGCCGCGAGCGGCCGCGCGGCGCGCTGAACATCCCCGGCAGCCGCTGCGCCGGCGTCTTCACGGCGGGCACGGCCCAGCGCCTTGTCAACATCGACGGGCGCATGCCGGGCCGCGAGGTCGTCATCCTCGGCAGCGGCGACATCGGCCTCATCATGGCCCGCCGCATGACGCTCGAAGGCGCGAAGGTCCACGCGGTCGTGGAGCTCATGCCGTGGTCCTCCGGCCTCAAGCGCAACATCGTCCAGTGCCTTGACGATTATGACATCCCGCTTCTGCTCTCGCACACGATCACAAAGATCACGGGCCGCGACCGGCTCGAGAGTGTCACCGTGGCCGAGGTCGACGAAAAGCGCCGCCCCGTGCCGGGCACGGAACAGGTCATCCCCTGCGATACGCTCCTGCTCTCCGTCGGACTGCTGCCGGAAAACGAGCTCTCCCAGAAGTGCGGCGTCGCGCTCTCGCCCGTCACGGGCGGCGCGGTCGTCTCGGAAAGCCTTGAAACGAGCGTTGACGGCGTGTTCGCCTGCGGCAACGTCCTGCACGTCCACGACCTCGTGGACAATGTCTCGAAGGAGGCGTCCGCCGCGGGCGAAAAGGCCGCGGCCTACCTGCGCGGCGAGCTCAAACGGACGGCGGGCATCCCCGTCAAAACCGGCGAGGGCGTGCGCTACACCGTCCCCTGCACGATCGACCCGGCGGCGCTGACCGGCCCGGCGGAGATCCGCTTCCGCGTCGGGAACGTCTACAGGGACAGCGGAATTTCAGTTTACTTCGACGGCGAGCGTGTGAGCCATCTCAAAAAACGCATTCTCACGCCCGGCGAGATGGAAACGGCGGTCATCAAGGCGGAAACCTTTGCAAAGTATCCGAATTGCCGAGAAATCACCGTAAAAGTAGAAGCATAAGAGACTGTCGGGCTTTCAAAAGGAGGGCTTTTCTATGAAAGAAACCAGAGAACTCACCTGCATCGGCTGCCCGATGGGCTGTGCGCTGCAGGTGGAAATGGAGAACGGTGCGGTCGTTTCCGTTGCCGGGAACACTTGCCCGCACGGACAGAGCTACGCCGAAAAGGAGTGTGTCGCGCCGGAGCGGACGGTCACCTCGACGGTACGCGTCGCGGGCGGCGCACTGCACGTCGCGCCGGTGCGCACGGCGGGAGATATTCCGAAGAAGCTCATCCCAGAGGCGATGAAGGAAATTCACGCGGTGCGCGTGAAAGCGCCCGTCCGGGCGGGAGACGTCGTTGTGGCGAATGTCGCCGGGTCCGGCGTCGATATTATTGCGACGCGAAGCGTCAGCGCCGCGTAACGCGGGGGCGACAGCCCCCCGCGCAGGGGTGGAGCCCCTGCAACCCTCGTTTCGCGCCCGAGAGGGCGCGGGGAGGGCGGAGCCAAAGGCCCCGCTTTTTCCGTGCGCCGAAGGCGCAGGCGGGCCGGGAAAGCTTCGGAGACTTCGTCTCTGCGGCTTGCAAAACCGCAACTGATACATTACAATAACAATAAAATACAGTGCGCGCCGTGCGGCGCGACTATCCGGAAGGTGTGACGAATTATGAAAGCAATTCTGGCGCTCGATCAGGGTACGACCAGTTCACGCGCGATCCTTTTCGACGTCGAGGGTAAGCCCCTCGCCAAGGCACAGTACGAATATCCCCGCAAATTCCCGCAGCCCGGCTGGGTTGAACAGGACCCGCGCGACATCTTCGCGTCCGAGGGACGCGCGGCGAAGGAAGCCTTCGCCAAGAGCGGCCTCAAGGCCGCCGACATTGCCGCCATCGGCGTCACCAACCAGCGCGAGACGACCATCGTCTGGGATGCGAAGACCGGCGAACCGGTATATGACGCCATTGTCTGGCAGTGCCGCCGCACGGCTCCGATCTGCGACGAGCTTATCGGCGAGGGCTTCGACAAGACCGTCCGCGAAAAGACCGGGCTTCTCATCGACGCCTACTTCTCCGGCACGAAGATCAAATGGATACTCGACAACGTCCCCGGCGCGCGCGAGCGGGCAGAGCGCGGCGAGCTGCTGTTCGGCAACGTCGACTCCTGGCTCATCTGGAACCTCACGGGCGGCAAGGCCCACGTTACCGACTACTCCAACGCCTCCCGCACGATGCTCTTTAACATCCACACGCTCGAGTGGGACAGGGAGCTCTGCGACAGGCTCGGCGTGCCGATGTGCATGTTGCCGAAGGCGCTGCCGTCGAGCTGCGTCTACGGCGCGGTCGCCGAAAACGTGCCGGGCTTTGAAGACCTCGCGGGCGTGCCGATCGCGGGCGACTGCGGCGACCAGCCCTCCGCGCTGTTCGGTCAGGGCTGTTTTAACCCCGGGTCCATGAAAAACACCTACGGCACCGGCTGCTTCTTTTTGATGAACACCGGCGACAAGCCGATCACCTCGAAGTGCAACCTCGTGTCCTCCGTTGCGTGGGGCGTCGGCGGCAAGGTCACCTACGCGCTCGAGGGCAGCGTCTTCAACGCGGGCAGTGTCATCAACTGGCTGCGCGACGGTCTCGGCATCATCCAGGAGCCGCACGAGTGCGACGTGCTGGCCGAGAGCGTACACGACACGGAGTACATCTATTTTGTCCCGGCCTTCACGGGCCTCGGCGCGCCCTACTGGGACATGTACGCGCGCGGGACGATCATCGGTCTCACGAGCGCCGTAACAAAGGCGCACATCTGCCGCGCCGTGCTCGAGAGCATCGCGTTTCAGGTGCGCGACCTCATAGAAGCCGCGCGGCGCGACGCGGATTTCCCCTGTGAATGTCTGCGCGTCGACGGCGGCGCATCCGTGAGCGACGTCATGATGCAGTTCCAGTCGAACATTCTCGGCATGCAGGTCGACCGGCCCGAGAACGTCGAGACGACGGCGCTGGGCGCGGCCTATCTCGCGGGCCTCGCCGTTGGCGTCTGGAAGGACACGGACGAGCTGCTGAACTACCGCAAGACGCAGAAGCTCTTCAGCCCGAAGATGGACGACGACGTCCGCGAACTGCTCTACACCGACTGGCACCGGGCAGTGGATCGGTCCATGAACTGGGCGAAATAGCCTTCGGCTGAAAAAAGGAGCAAGCTCCCTTTTTCAAAGGTTCTTGCGCTGCGGCGCTGCGTAAAAGAAAAACCTTATCGCTCCGTTTCCCGCAAGCGGAAAACTGCGCGATAAGGATTTTCTTTTCCTTTCCCCGCGAAGTCCTTCGACTCCGCGGGGGGCCAAATAGTAACG
>JAKOSQ010000146.1 GCA_029777215.1 Bacillota bacterium | reverse complement strand
GGAGTGCGCCGTTATGATCAAAGTCGCCGAGAGCGAGATGTAAACGAAAAAATGCTCCCGGGCGGAGCAGACGGGACCGGGCCTGTCTCTCCGTTCGGAGGCATTGTTTAAAACTGGGGCGCTGCAAGGCTTGCAGCGCCCCAGTTTTTCGTTATTCAGTTCTGTCCGGGGACGGCCGGGAGCTGCGCGAGGCTGCGCTGGAGCTCTTCGTCTGTCGGGATAGTGTCGGTCATCTCGCCGTCGTTGTATTTCTGGTAGGCGACCATGTCGAAATAGCCGGTGCCGGTGAGACCGAAGACGATGTTCTTCTCCTCGCCGGTCTCCTTGCATTTGAGCGCCTCGTCAATCGCGGCGCGGATGGCGTGGGACGACTCCGGCGCGGGGAGGATGCCCTCGCAGCGGGCGAAAGTCGTCGCGGCATCAAAAACGCTCGTCTGCTCGACGGAGCGGGCTTCGATGAGGCCCTCGTGGTAGAGCTCGGAGAGGATTGGACTCATGCCGTGGTAGCGCAGGCCACCGGCGTGGTTGGCCGAGGGGATGAAGCCGCTGCCGAGCGTGTACATCTTCGCGAGCGGGCAGACCCTGCCGGTGTCGCAGAAGTCGTAGGCAAACTTGCCGCGCGTGAAGCTCGGGCAGGAGGCGGGCTCGACCGCGATGAAGCGGTAGTCCTGCTCACCGCGGAGCTTTTCGCCCATAAAGGGGGAGATGAGGCCGCCGAGGTTCGAGCCGCCGCCGGCGCAGCCGATGACGATGTCCGGCTTCACTCCGAGCTTTTTAAACGCGGCCATCGTTTCCAGACCGATGACGGACTGGTGCAGCAGCACCTGATTGAGGACGCTGCCGAGGACGTAGCGGTAGCCGGGGTTCGCGGCCTCCGTCTCGACCGCCTCGGAGATGGCGCAGCCGAGGGAGCCGGTCGTGCCGGGGTTTTCCTCCAAAATTTTGCGGCCCACGGCTGTCGTCATGGATGGCGACGGGGTCACGGATGCGCCGTAGGTCCGCATGACCTCGCGGCGGAAGGGCTTTTGCTCATAGGACACCTTGACCATGAACACCTTGCAGTCGAGGCCGAAGTAGGCGCAGGCCATCGACAGCGCCGTGCCCCACTGGCCGGCGCCCGTCTCGGTCGTGACTCCCTTGAGGCCCTGCTTTTTTGCATAGTACGCCTGCGCGATGGCGGAGTTGAGCTTGTGGCTGCCGGAGGTGTTGTTGCCCTCAAATTTGTAGTAAATCTTCGCCGGGGTCTGGAGCTTTTCCTCGAGACAGTAGGCCCGGACCAGCGGCGAGGGCCGGTACATCTTGTAGAAGTTCAGGATCTCCTCGGGGATGGGGATCTCGCGGTCGTCGTTGTCGAGTTCCTGTCGGATGAGTTCGTCGCAGAACACGGAGCGCAGGTCCTCATAATCCATCGGCGCGCCGGTGCCGGGGTTGAGGAGCGGGGCGGGCTTCGTCTTCATGTCCGCGCGGACATTGTACCAATTTTTCGGCAGCTCGTCCTCGGAGAGATATACCTTGTAAGGGATGTTCTTGTCTTTTTCGGTTTTCATAGTGCGTTCTCCTTTCGAATTGCCCGGAGAAAGAGGATAAAAAAAGCAGCTCTTGTCTCCGGAAGGTAATGTTTCCTTCGGGACAAAAGCTTCTGCTTCTGCGGTGCCACCCAAATTGGCGGTTTCCCGCCCACTCTGCGACGCACGGTCATGCGTCCTTCCTTTTAACGGTGGAACTCCGTCGGCGCTTACTCGTTTCCTTTCGGGCCGCCCTCATCAGTCCATTCGGCGAGGCTCCGTCTGCCGCCTTCACACCATCGGCGGCTCTCTGAAAGGGGAGAACCTTGCTTACTTCTCTGACTCGCAGGTTTGAGCTTTTTTCAGCTTGGCGTCAGTATAAAAGCATTTTCCGGCTTTGTCAAGCGCCTTTGGGCGTTTTTGTAGTTTTTCACAGTAAATCGTTAGCGATGCAGCTCGCGAGTCGCAATCTGCCTGTACAAAAGCAGGCCGCCCCTTGCGCTCTGCCGGAAGCTCCTCCGCACTTTTCTGTCCTAACAGAAAGAAACCCGCCGGCGGCGGGTTTCTTTCTGCGTGCATATTTATCTCTCAGGCTCTTGCGCTCGGAAGGACATATTTGTCCTTGTAGTAGTCGTAGTCGTTGATGAAGGCCGGTTCCTTGCCGGTCTTGATGTCGCTGAGGTAGGCGTGGGTGTTGAAGTTCGAGTCGCTTGCGACTTCGATGATGTACACCGCGAGGTTCGAGCAGTGGTCCGAGACGCGCTCGTAGTTCGTGATGATATCCTGCAGGATGAAGCCGAGCTCGATCGTGCACTTGCCTGTCTGCAGGCGCTTGATGTGGTTTTCCTTGATGTCCGCGCAGAGCGTGTCGATGACCTGCTCCAGCGGTTCGACGCTGCCGGCGGCGATGGCGTCGCTGTTTTCAAAGGCGCCGACCGTCATGTCAAGAATTTCGCTAATCGCGATAGAGAGGACCTTGAGCTCCTCCCGGGCGTCATCCGAGAAGGTCAGTCCCTTTTCGTGCATCTCCTGCCCCGCGTGGGAGATATTGAGCGCGTGGTCGCCGATGCGCTCGAGATCGCCGATGGCGTGGAGCATTTCGGCCACCTGCTTGTTGTCGCGCTCCGAGAGCTCGAGGGTGCTGAGCTTGACGAGGTAGCTGCCAAGGGCGTCCTCGTATTTGTCGGTCTGGTCCTCGCTGATGTTGATGCGCTCGACGCCGGACTTCTCGTAGTGCTCGAGCAGATGGATCGCGTCGACGATCATGTCGCGGGAGAGCTTGGCCATTTTGACGGTCATATTGCGGCACTCGGCGACAGCGAAGGACGGTGTCACCATGAGGCGCTGGTCGAGGAAAATGCCGCCGTCCGCCTCCGGCTTGTCCGGAACGATGCGGTAGGCGAGCTTGACGAGCTGCTTTGTGAACGGCAGCAGCAGCGCTGTCGTAAAGATGTTGAAGATGGAGTGGACGAGCGCGATCTCCACCGGTCCGATCGGCAGGTTCACAAAGGCAAAGTTCAGCGCTGCGTTGAGCGGATAGAAGATCGCGCACACAGTGAGCGTACCGATGACATTGAAGGAGACGTGGATCGCGGCCACGCGCTTGCCGCTGCGGTTGGCGCTGATGGCCGAGAGGATCGCCGTGATGCAGGTGCCGATGTTCTGGCCCATGATGATGGGGATCGCCATGCCGTAGGTGATGGAGCCGGTCATGGACAGCGCCTGCAGAATGCCGATGGAGGCCGCCGAGCTCTGGATGAGCGCCGTGAAGAGCGTGCCCGCGAGGATGCCGAAGGCGGGATTGTTGAAGAACGCGAGGATGCTCGTGAACTGGCTGCTGTTCGCCAGCGGAGAGACGGCCTCGCTCATGAGCTCCATGCCGTACATCAAAACGGCAAAGCCGAGCAGCGCCTCGCCGGTGTTTTGTTTTTTCGAGGTCTTGCACGCGAGGAGCATGACCGCGCCGATGAGCGCGAGGACCGGCGTGAAGGACGTGGGCTTCAAAAGGCGCAGCAGCGTCGAATCGCTGTTAATGCCGGAGAGGCTCAAAATCCAGGCGGTGAGCGTCGTGCCGATGTTCGAGCCCATGATGACGCCGATCGTCTGCTCGAGCTCCATGATACCGGAGTTCACGAAGCCGACAAGCATGACCGTCAACGCCGAGGAGGACTGGATCGCGATCGTGATGACACAGCCGAGCGTGATTCCCTTCCACTTGTTGGACGTCATCATCCGGAGCGTTTTCTCCAGCTTCCCGCCCGCGAGCTTTTCGAGCTGCGCAGAGAGGATATACATTCCGAAGAGGAAAAACGCGAGTCCTCCGCCCAGCGAGAAAAAAGAAAAGACATCCATGGGATCGACCACCGCCGCTTTCGTCAAAATATTACAGGCTTCGTTACAGCCCGACTTATAGTAACATATTTCATCGAAATAATCCATCGCTTTTGTGCCGGAAAAGAGCGGCGCTTTTCGCTTACTTTCCCGCATTTTTACACGTTCGCCGCAAAAGCGTCCGCCCCGGGCGGATGCGCCCGCCGCCGGGGCGCGAAAAATGCTTCTGCCCGCCGGAGCGCGGCGGGCAGAAGCGAGGGTTTATTTTGCAAGGTAGGCCGAGACGACCTTCGCCGCTT
>JAKOSQ010000018.1 GCA_029777215.1 Bacillota bacterium | reverse complement strand
CCGTTGAAGCCCTGCGGAAAGAGCGTCGTGTCCGCCATGTCGACCGCCACGACGAAGCTCGACTGGAAATCCGCCGGGGCCAGATATGGCGCGGCGATCCACGGGTCGTTATCGCAAAACTGTGGATTGTTATAGAGGTAGGCGGTTTTGCCCGCCTGACGTAGCGCATGGCACAGCGCTGAGGCGCTTCCCATCGTGTCCCCGTCCGGGCGCACATGGGTCAGCAAAAGAAGATTGTCCTGCGCGCGGAGCAGGTCCGCCGCTTCACTGATCGTCACTTTTTTTACCCTCCGCCGGGACCTCGGCGTTCTCGTTGAGAAAGCCGGGCTGGCTCATGATCTGGTTGATGTGCGCGCCGTGCTCGATGGAGTTGTCAAGCTCAAAGATGAGCTCCGGCGTGTAGCGCAGGGAGAGCTTCTGTCCGAGCTCATGGCGGAGATAGCCGGAAGCGGACTTGAGGCCCTTTTTGAGTTCCTTTTCGTTGAGCGGCGCATTGGTCGCGAGGCCGTAAACGCTGATATAGACCTTACAGTAGCGCAGGTCGTTTGTCGTCTCGGTCCGCGTGACCGTGAGCATGCCCTGATTGACGCGGGGGTCCTTGATAGAGCGCAGAAGCTCGCTCACAACGATGCGGATGTCGTCGTTCGTTCTGTCCAGTTTGTAGCCTGCCATGTCGATCACCCTTTCGTTTCAGCAGTGCGCGGTGTTGCCTTACGGCTCTATTTTCTCCATAATGAAGGCTTCTATCACGTCGCCCTCCTTGACGTCGTCAAACTTTTCAAGGCTGATGCCGCATTCGTAGTTCTCGGAGACCTCCTTGACGTCGTCCTTAAAACGGCGCAGGGACGAAAGCTCGCCCTCGTAAACGACAGCGCTGTCGCGGATGACGCGGGCCTTCGCGCCGCGGACGATCTTGCCGTCCGTAACGTAGCTGCCGCAGACCGTGCCAATCTTCGAAATTTTGATGATCTGGCGGATCTGGGCGTGGCCGGTGATGACTTCCTTGAACTTCGGGGCAAGCATGCCCTTCATAGCGGCCTCGATCTCGTTGATGCAGTCGTAGATGACGCGGTAGAGACGGATATCGACGTTGGCACGGGCCGCGTAGTCGCGGGCGGCGTTGTCGGGACGGATGTTGAAGCCGACGATCAGCGCGCCGCTTGTGGCGGCAAGCATGACGTCCGACTCCGAGATCGCGCCGACGGCGCTGTGGATGACGCGAACGCGGACCTCGTCGTTCGTGAGTTTTTCGAGGGAAGCCTTGACAGCCTCCGCGCTGCCCTGGACGTCCGCCTTGACGATGATGTTGAAGTCCTTGATCTCGCCCTGCTGGATCTGCGCGAACAGATCCTCGAGGGAGACTTTTTTCGGCACGCCGATCATGGCGTCCTTGTTTTCCTGCTTGCGCTGGGCAACCAGCTCGCGGGCCATGCGCTCGTCGTCGACGGCGTTCAAGGTGTCGCCCGCCTGCGGGACCTCGGACATGCCGGCAATCGAAACAGGCACGGACGGACCGGCTTCCTGCACGGCCTCGCCCTTGTCGTTTGTCATCATGCGGACATGACCGACGGAGGTGCCGGCGATGATGGTGTCGCCCTGGTGCAGGGTGCCGTTCTGAATGAGAACGGTCATGATCGGGCCGCGGCCCTTGTCGAGGCGGGCCTCAATGACGGTGCCCTTCGCGGCGCGGTTGGGGTTGGCCTTGAGCTCGCGCAT
>JAKOSQ010000145.1 GCA_029777215.1 Bacillota bacterium | reverse complement strand
CGTTTTTAAATGTATCGGAAGCAGCGATGCAGACAGAGGAACCGTAGGAGCCGAGAACGACGGAGACGCCGGCATCGACCAGCGTCTGCGCGGCAGACGGGGCCTTGTCTTCGGTGGACTGGTTGTCAGCCGAGACGAGCTGGACCTGATAGGTCTTTCCGCCGATGTCAACAGTCGGGGTCATCTTGTTTGCATACTGCATGCCGAGGGCTTCCTGCTTGCCGCCGGGGCCGTTTTTGCCGGAGGCCGGCTCGAACACGCCGATCTTTACGACATCGCCGCTCGTCGCAGCAGCGTCGCTGCTCGCCGCGGCGGAGCTTTTGCTCGAGGAGCTTCCGCAGCCCGCGAAGATGCTGACCAGAAGCGCACAGGACAGCATGAGACAGAGTTTCTTTTTCATTTCATTTCCTCCAATTTTTTTGATCCCTTTTTTTGTGTCTTTGGTATGCGGACACACGTCCGCCGCCGACCATGTTTAGTATTATAGCGCGTCAAACTGCTAATTGCAAGAATTATTCGCGCGTAATTCACAATATTTTGTGTTTTTTTCGCGCATTTTGCCTCACCCGCCCTTTCCGTTGTCCGCGTGTCCGCACGCTCCTGCCGCTCTTCGCATCTGCTTGTGGAATATATTTCTTGTCTTTCCAGTGCGGAGCTTTGTTTTTCCGCCGTCCAGCGGTCTGAAGCCTAAAAAGAAAGCTTTCCTGCATTCTCCACGCAGCTTTTGAGACTCAAAAATATCGCATGAAATTATTTATGTAAACTTAAATTTTATCCCGCAAAAAGGAAACTGCCATTACAGGTTTTGTTATACCTTGGAAATTATCCGTGTTTTGTCCTCACTGTCTCCGTGTTTTGATGTTGCTAACTCTGTTGCAAATGTTGATAACTATTTTACAGCTACGCCAGCTGTTCGATTTATGTAAACATCTAATTCATTTTTTTGTCCCAGACAAAACGAAATTTTCGGGTCTCACCGCGTCGTTTCGGGCGAATACTCTGAACAGCTGTTAAATATATCTATACGATATTGACAGCGTAAAAACATGTAATATTATATTGATATCATATTGATAAAGCAATCACGGCGCTGCGCGCCGTACGAAAGGAAGGAACCCCATGTTAAAGATCGAAGGCCTAACCAAGCTCTACGGCAGCCACGCGGCTGTCGACGATCTTACGCTCCGCATCCAGCCTGGCGAGATCTACGGTTTCATCGGCCACAACGGCGCGGGCAAGACGACCACCATCAAGTGCTGCTGCGGCATCCTGCGCTTTGAAAAGGGTGAGATTGAGATCGACGGTGTCTCCGTCAAAAAGGACCCCCTCGCCTGCAAGCGCACTCTCGCCTACATACCCGACAATCCTGATATGTATCAGTTTATGTCCGGCATCGCCTATTTGAACTTTATCGCGGACATTTTTGGCGTCTCGGCGGCGGAACGCGAAAGCCGCATCAGCCATTACGCCGACCTCTTCGACCTGACGGCGGACCTCGCTCAGCCCGTCTCGGCTTACTCCCACGGCATGAAGCAGAAGCTCGCGATCGTCGCCGCCTTTCTGCACCAGCCGAAGCTCATCATCATGGATGAGCCCTTCGTCGGCCTCGACCCGATCGCCGCACACACGCTCAAGGAGCTCATGCAAGAGCACTGCGCGGGCGGCGGCGCGATCTTCTTTTCGACCCATGTGCTTGAGGTCGCTGAGAAGCTCTGCGACAAGGTCGCGATCATCAAGGAGGGCCGGCTCATCGCCTCCGGGACGATGGCGGAGGTCCGGGGCAACTCCTCGCTGGAGGACGTCTTCCTGGAACTGGAGGGTGACGAGAAATGAAAAGGCCCTCGATCTTCTGGACGCTGTTAAAGGTACGCATACGCGCGTCTTTTGACAGTTTTTCCGGGGCAAATCGCGGCGGAAAGGTCAAAAAGAAGGACAAAACGCTGCTCTTCGCCCTGCTGATGGTCTATGTTTACGGCGTGTTCGCTATGATGTTCGCGGGCTATTTCGGTCAGCTCGCCGGTCCGCTGCATGAAGCCGGGCTCGACTGGCTCTATTTCACGCTCTTTGGCATGACGAGCTTTTTCATCATGTTCATTTGCTCCGTCTTTGCCACCAAAACGCAGCTCTACGATGCGACGGACAACGAGCTTCTGCTCTCGATGCCGGTCCCTCCCGGAGCGATCCTCGCCTCGCGCATGACGATGCTGCTCATCACCAATTTTCTCTTCGATCTTATGGTCGGCATCCCCGCGCTCATCAAGTGGGACCACGCGGCGGCCCTCTCCGGCGCGGGACTCGCGGCGTTCTGGCTGCTGCTGCTGGCGCTGCCGTTCTTCTCGCTCGCGGTTGCGAGCCTGCTCGGTTGGATCATTGCGCTGTTCTCTAACCGCGCACGCAACAAATCGCTCATCACGGTGCTGGTCTCCGTCGTCTTTCTCGGCGTCTACTTTCTCTTTGTGACGCGCGCGAACGTCTACATCCAGCGCCTCGTCACGGAGAAGGACGCCATCGCCGCAACGCTCGGCAAAAACATGCCGCTGTACTGGTTCGGCAACGCCGTTGCCGGCCCGAACCTGCCGCAGCTCGTCTTGACGCTGCTCGTTCTGCTCGTCCCCTTTGTTCTTGTCTATGTTGTCCTCTCGCAGACGTTCATCTCGGTCGCAACGAAAAACCGCGGCGCCGCGAAGGTCAAATACCGCGCGCGGGAAATGCACGAGACGCCCGTTGAAAAGGCGCTGCTCCGGCGCGAGACGAAGCGGCTGCTCGCCTCCCCCGTCTATCTGCTCAACGCCGGGCTCGGCGTCGGCTTTCTCTATGCGGGCGCGGTCTTCCTGCTCGTCGACCGGCAGAAGGTCGTCTCCGCCCTCGCATCCATGGGTCTCGACGGCAACGTGACTGCGCTCTATGCGGTCTTTGCAACCTGTCTGATCGCTGCGATGGTCCTTTTCACCGCCCCATCCGTCTCGCTCGAGGGCAAGACGATCTGGATCGTGAAATCCCTGCCGCTGACGTCCCGGCAAATTCTCGCCGCGAAGCTCCGCCTGCACCGCCGGGCGACGCTGCCGGCCGCCGCAGTGCTCGCACTTGTCTGTGCGTACACTCTCGGCATTCCGGCGGCGCTCATTCCGCCGCTGGTGCTTGCCCCCTGCGCGTTCGTATATCTGTCCTCCGCGCTCGGCCTCATCGCGGGGCTCCGCCACGCAAACCTCGAGTGGATCAACGAAACACAGGTTGTCAAGCAGGGTCTCGCCGTGCTGCTGGCGATGCTCTACGCGGCGCTGCTCGTGATTGCCCCCTTCCTGCTGTCGATGATCCCGGTGCTGCGGGCCAACGCCGGCGCGTTCCTCTATGTCTATACGCTCGCGCTGCTGCTCGGCACCTATTTCGCCGAACGCTGGATCATGTCCTCCGGCGCGGCGCTCTTTGAAGAGCTCGGCTGAAAAAACATCACATTGAGAAAAAAGGCGCGTCTCCCCACAGGGGAGACGCGCCTTTGCGTCTTGCTGTTTTCAGGCGTTGGCCCACTTTTCAAGCTCCTCGTCGGTGGCGAGGACGTAGTGCGTGCCGTCGATCAGGTGGCGCTTGCCGACGTTGTAGTCGACGCCCGCCTCCTTGTAGTTGTAGGACATGGCGACGCGGGTCTTTTCCGTGCGCGGGTTCGGGATCGGGATGGCGGACAGGAGGCTCTTCGTATAGGGGTGGATGGGGTTTGAGAAGATCTCCTCCGTCGTGCCGGTCTCGACGAGATGGCCCATGTGCAGAACGCCGATGCGCTCGGAGATGTACTTGACCATCGAAAGATCGTGCGCGATGAAGAGGTACGTCGTGCCCGTCTCCTTCTGGATGTCCTTCATGAGGTTCACGACCTGGGCCTGGATGGAGACGTCGAGGGCCGAGATGCACTCGTCGGCAATGATGAGCTTCGGGTTCATGACGAGGGCACGGGCGATGCCGACGCGCTGGCGCTGGCCGCCGGAGAACTGGTGGGGGTAGCGCTCGGCGTGCTCCGGGGCGAGGCCAACCTTGAGGAGGATGTCCGCGACCCTGTCGGCGCGCTCCTGCCGGTTTTTGCAGACGTGGTGGATGTCAAGGCCCTGGGCGATGATGTCCTCGACCTTCTTGCGGGGGTTGAGGCAGGCCATCGGGTCCTGAAAGATCATCTGCATCTCCGTGCGCAGCGCCTCGTCCGTCTTGCGGTCGAGCTTGCCGGAGATGTCCATGCCGTCAAATTTGATGGTGCCGGCGGTCGGATCGTAGAGCCGGATGACGCTGCGGCCGATCGTGGACTTGCCGGAGCCGGACTCGCCGACGAGGCCGTAGGTCTCGCCGGGGTAGATGACGAAGTCGACGTCGTCCACGGCGCGGACGGTGAAGTTCTTGTTGATTTTGAAGTACTGCTTGAGACCGCTGACTTCAAGAAGCGGCTTTTTTTCTTCCGCCATATCACTCGGCCTCCTTTTTCATGCGGGCGATGCGCGCTTTGAGCTCGGCCGGCATTTCGACCTTCGGCGCGCGCGGGTCCAGTAGCCAGGTCGAAGCGAAGTGCGTCTCGCTGATCTGGTACATCGGCGGCTCGGCGCGCTCGTCGATCTTGAGCGCGTAGATGTTGCGGGGGGCGAAGGCGTCGCCGACGATCCTGTTTTTGAGGTTCGGAGGACTGCCGGGGATCGTATAGAGGCGGCTGTCGTCCGTGTCGAGGTCCGGCATCGCGGACAGCAGACCCCAGGTGTAGGGGTGGCGGGGGTCGAAATAGATCTCGTCGACTGTGCCCTTTTCCACGATCTTGCCGGCATACATGACATTCACATAGTCCGCGACCTTGGCGACGATGCCGAGATCGTGGGTGATGTAGATGACCGAAATGCCGCGCTCCTTTTGGATGCGCTGGATGAGCTCAATGATCTTGGCCTGGATGGTAACATCGAGCGCGGTGGTCGGCTCGTCGCAGATGAGGAGCTCCGGGTCGCAGGCGAGGGCGATCGCGATGACGACGCGCTGGCGCATGCCGCCGGAGAGCTGGTGGGGGTACTGCTTCATGCGCTTTTCGGGTTCAGACAGACCGACCTCCTCCAAAAGCTGCAGGGATTTGGCGTAGGCCTCCTCCTTCGGGGTGTCGTAGTGCCAGATCATGCCCTCCATGATCTGCTTGCCGATGGTCATGGTCGGGTCAAGGCTCGTCATCGGGTCCTGGAAGACCATGGCAATGCGCTTGCCGTTGATGTGGCGGCGGATGTCGCTTTTCTCCATCTTGACGATGTCGGTCGTGACGACCTGCTCGCCGCGGTGGTAGGTGAAGTTGACGCTGCCGCTGTTGATGACGGCGTTTTTGTCGAGGATGCCCATGACGGCCTTCATCGTGACGGACTTGCCGGAGCCGGACTCGCCGACGATGGCGAGCGTCTCGCCGCGGTAGAGGTCGAGGTCGACGCTGCGAATGGCGTTGACAAGGCCCGAGGAGGCGGTGAAGGACACCGACAAATTTCTGATTTCCAATACTTTTTCACGTTCTGCCATGCCGCGCCTCACATTTCCTTGAGCTTCGGGTCAAACGCTTCGCGCAGACCGTCGGCGAGCATGTTGAAGCAGAGCATCAGCGTCGCCAGAACGATGATCGGCGGGAGAATCTGATACGGATGCGTCGTGAAGCTATTGAATGCGTCGCTGATGAGGGAGCCGAGGGAGCACATCGGCACCGGGATGCCGAGGCCGACGAAGCTCAGGAAGGCTTCGGTGAAAATCGCAGTCGGAATGCTGAACATCAGCTGCGTGATGATCTGGCCGATCGTGTTCGGCAGAATCTCTTTGAAGATGATGAACATCGGCCGTGCGCCAAGCGTGCGGGAGGCGAGGACAAATTCCTGCTCCTTGAGCTTTAAGACTTCGGCACGGGCGATACGCTCCATGCCGATCCACTCGGTGATCATCAGCGCGAAAACAATGGTCCAGAAGCCGCGGGGCATGATGAGCATGAGGAGCGTCACGATGACGAGACGCGGGATGCCGTTGACGATCTCGGCGATACGCTGCATGACGGAGTCGGTCCGGCCGCCGTAGTAGCCGGAGATGAGGCCATAGCTCATGCCGATGATCATGTCGATGATCGCAGCGGCGAGCGCGATGCCGAGGGAGACGCGGGTGCCCTCCCAGACGCGGGTCCAAATGTCGCGGCCGAGGGTGTCGGAGCCAAACCAGTAATAGACGTCGTCAAAGCCGCCTTTTTGGTAGCCGTTGACGATGCGGTGGCCGGTCGTGGTCTTGAGGGACTCGTCGCCGTCGAAGATGCCGAGGTTTTCAAGGCCGGGGATGCGCGGGGCAAAGTTCTTCTGCGAGAGTGTCTGCTGCTTGTAGGAGTAATTGGTCATGTTCGGACCGAAGGCCGCAAGCAGGCCGATGAGCACAATGAGAACAAGCGCGACGACGGCGCCTTTGTTGGAGAAAAAGCGCTGACGGACTTCCTTCCAGAAGTTCTGGGAGGCGAAGTTCATGTCGATGAGCGTCTTCTCGGCGTTGCCGCGCAGCTCAAAATCATCGGGTTGGAAGACGTATTCTGCTTCCTGCGCGGGTCCCTCCGCAGCGGCGGGCACGAGTTTTTTCTTTTTCATCAGTTGTCACCCTCCTTTGCAACGCGGATACGCGGATCGATGATACCGTAGAGGATATCGACGGCGAGCATGATGCCGATGTACATGGCGCTGTAGATGAAGCTCAGCGCGATAACGACGTTGTAGTCGTTCGACTGGATCGCCGTGACGAGCAGGCTGCCGACGCCGGGGATTGAGAAAATCTTCTCGACGACGAGGGAGCCGGTCATGAGGTCGACGATGAGCGGCGCGAGAACGGTCACGATCGGAATGAGCGAGTTGCGCAGCGCGTGACGGAAGATCAGCGCGTTGCCGTAGATGCCCTTGGACTCGGCCAGCAGCATGTAGTCGCTGCCGAGGACCTCGAGCATTTCCGTGCGCGTGAAGCGCGCGATGGACGCGAGCGTGAAGAGGCTCAGCGCAACACTCGGCAGGATGCTGCTCGCGAAGGCGGCCTTGTTCGAATAGAGCATCGGCAGCCAACCGAGGCGGAAGCCAAAGGTATAGCTCAGTCCGAGCGCAAAAACATAGCTCGGGACAGAGACGCCGAGAACGGAGATGATCGTGCACAGCGTATCCCAGCCGGTATCGTGTTTGAGCGCGGCGGCGATGCCGAGCAGCAGTCCGACGATCGCGCCGAGGGAAACGGCGAGACCGCCGATACCGATCGATATCGGCAGACGTTTTTCAATGAGCTGACTGATTGGCGTGTTCTTACTGATGTTGTAGCTCACGCCGAAGTCGCCCCGGAACATGTTGACGACATAGCGGCCGAACTGCACGGTGATCGGCTGATCGAGTCCGTATTTTTCGTTGAGCGTCGCGTGCTGCTCCGGCGTGAGCTTCTCGTCGTTGAACGGGGAACCGGGCATCATCTGCAGCAGTATGAACAGCACCAGCGTGATGACAAGAAGCGTGAACACGGAGATAAGCACACGTTTCAGTACATATTTTCCCACTTGATATCTTCTCCCATCGTAATTTGCGCGTTGAAACACTTTTTTAGTATAATGCACGCATACCTGTCCGCCTGCCGGCGGGCAGGTATGCGCGTATTATGCGCGGGCCGGTATCGGGTCTACACAAGCCGCGCGAGGGCCCTGACGGAATCAAAGCTCCCGCGCGGCGGTTGGTTTTTATGGAACTGTGCCTGTTAGACTCAGCCCTTCGTGGTGGCCTTGTAAACGCGGTTGAGTGCGCACGGATGGAACTGGATGCCCTTGACGGTCGTCTTGATCATGTTGGCGTCAGCCTTCGTGTAAATCGGAGCAATGACTGCCTGATCCATGACGATCTTTTCAGCGTCGCCCAGGGCAGACCAGCGGCCCTTGGCGTCGGTGACGTACTTGCCGGTGGTGCAGTCGGCGATGAGGGTATCATAGTCCTTGTCGCTCCAGAGGCCGTAGTTGTTGTCGTTGTCCGTGACCCACATGCCGAGGTAGGTCATCGGGTCGGCGTAGTCCGGTCCCCAGCGGGTGAGGCAAACCTGGTATTTGCCGTTCTGAATGTCCTCAACGCGCTGCTTTTTGGGCTCAACCTTGAGGTTGAGGGTGACGCCGGGGAGGTTCTTTTCGAGCTGTTCCTTGAGAACGGCCGCGACGTTCTGCGTCTCGGTCTGGTCCTCGACGAGGAGCTCAAAGGTGAAGCTCTTCTGGCCAAGCTCGCTGCAGGCCTTGTCGTAATAGGTCTTTGCCTTGGAAGCGTCGTCCGAGCAGACGTCGGAGAACTTCTTCTGGTCGGCGGAGAAATCCGTGCCGTCCGGGCCGGTCGCGAACTGCGGCGGAACAGCGGTGTAGGTGGCGACAGAGCCGTCCTTGACAACGTCGGTCACGATCGCGTTGCGGTCGATGGCGTTCGTGATGGCCAGACGCATGTTTGCGTTGTTGAGCGCGGGAACGTCATGGCCGTTCATGGTGAGGTACCAGAGGTAGCCTGCGCCGACAACGTTGAGTTCGGGATCGTCCTTGACCTGGTCGACCTGATCGCCGGAGAGCTTGACGATGTCGAGGTCGCCGTTCTGGTAGCTCATGAGAGCCTGCTGGCTGTCCTTGATGACCTGATAGTTGAGGCCGTCGAGGGAGACCTTGTCAGCGTCGTAGTAGTCGGGGTTCTTCTTGAGCGTGAAGTTCAGAGAAGCCGGCTCATAGCTGTCGAGGATGAAAGCGCCGTTGGAGAGAACGGTCGCGGGGCTGGTGCCGAAAGTACCGGCGGAGAGGCTGTTGTAGAACTTGCGGTTGACCGGATAGTAGGTCGGGAAGTAGAGCAGGCTGTCGAAGTAGGACACAGGGACGTTGAGCTCTACCTTGAGGGTCTTGTCGTCCACAGCAGTGACGCCGAGGTCGGTGACGGGCTTGTCACCCTTGATGATCTCGGCCGCGTTTTTGACCTGGCCGATGTCGCTGAGCATGTAGGAATATTCGGAAGCAGTCGCCGGATCAACGGCGCGCTGCCAGCCGAACACGAAGTCGTCAGCGGTGACAGGGTCGCCGTTGGACCATTTCGCGTCGTCGCGGATCTTGAAAGTGTAAGTTTTGCCGTCCGTGCTGACCTGTTCGTTCGCGCACAGGGCGTCGACCGCCTTGCCGCTCTCGTCCATCTGCTTGAGGCCGTCGGTGTAGTCGGCAATGACCTCGAAGGAGGTGCCGTCGGTGGCGACCTGCGGATCGAGGCTCGCGACCTCGACTTCGACCATGACATTGAGCGTGCCGCCCTTGGCAGCTGTCGCGCCACCCGAAGCTTCGGGAGATGTGGTTTCTGTCTTGCTGCCGCAGGCAACAAGGCTCAGCGTCATGGCAGCCGCCAGGGAAATGACGCCGATCTTTTTCGCTAATTTCATTTTTTCTCCTTTCCCTTGGACGATCCCGTCCAATATGCGTTATTTTCGCATGGTTTTGCATAAACGCGATCGACGCAGTGCATTTACTTTGTCGATCTGGTTTAGCATATCACCAAGTTCGGGACAAGTCAATTTCACAAATGCTTTTTCTAAACAAATTGTTAACTCAGCAATGTTTTAGCGATATAATCGTGCAAATTGACGATAAAATTTTGTGTCTGTCTGCCGCTCATGGAGCTCTGCCGGGGAAAGACAGTCGCGGACGCATGTATTCAGAGCGCGAACAGATCGCGGTTTAAAAATCTGTCCGCACAAAGCGGCGGTTGACGAAACCATGCCTGCTGTGCTATTTTATATTGTATAGACCGGCACGGCACCGAAACAAACAGGAGGGTCAACATGAAACAGCACGCCAAGGACGCCATCATCATTTCCTTCAAAGAGCTTCTCTCCCGGCAGACCATCGACAAGATCACCGTCAAGGATATCTGCGCGAACTGCGGCGTCAACCGGCAGACCTTTTATTACTACTTCACCGACATCATGGACATCTTTAAATATGTTATTTCCAAGGAACTCTCCGCGGATATCGCCCAGAACCGGACGATGGACACCTGGGAGGGCGGCTTCCTCGCGACGCTCAACTACCTGCGCGACAACGCCAAGCTCATCCTGCACGTCTACAACTCGAACTATTGGCAGGAGGCGAACGTCTTTTTCTGCTCGTTTTCCAACAAGCTCCTCGGTGATGTCGTGGATGAGTGCATCGAGCTGACGGGCGGCACCATCATGGACAAAAACCGCGATTTTATTGTCAACTTCTACCGCAACGTCTTCGACGGTCTGATGATTGACTGGTTCAACGACGGCATGGAGGACAAGCCCGAGACCCTGCTCGAAAAGCTCCTGCTGATGATCTCCGGCAGCATTCCGCGCTCCATCGCGGCCTTTAAGGAATATGAGCGCAGCAACAGGACCTGAACATTTTTTGTAGGTTGTCAATATTTTGACAAAATTCGATTTTTGTCTATTGATAGTTTTTTGACAATATGATATTCTTTCGCAGTCTCAATTGAACGGCTTTTCAGTCGTCTACAAATCATGAGAGGGGAAAGAAAGAATGTTTGTCTTCAGCAACGATTTTGGAGGGTCCTTTATTCCATCCCTGCTCGCCTGCCTCGTCGTGTTTGCGGCTCTGTTCGCACTCAACGAGGTAACGCGCAGATCCAAGTGGGCCGGTTTCGCGGCGTTCGTCGTCCTGCCGGTCATCCTGACGATCCTTTGGTTCACGAGTCTCAAGGATAGCACCTATCTCGACTGGTTCCATCTCGCGAAGGTCTACTCCTCCACCGCCGGCTGCATCGGCTTCTGGTGCATCCGTTTTGTCCACGGCACGGACAAAAACGGCAAGCAGTGGAAACTCAGCGAAAAGAAATGGGCGCTGTGCTTCCCGCCGCTCATCCTCGCGATCAACATCGTCGAAGCCTGCGTCCGCGACTTCGAGGTCGGCAGCACCTATGCTTCCGTCGTCTCCGCCGCGAGCGCTTTCAAGGACGGCGCTTACAGCTTCAACCTCATCGGCGGCCCGTGGAACTTCATGAACGGCATTGCGGGCATTCTGAACATCCTCACGATCACGGGATGGCTCGGCATCTGCATCCGCAAGGAGACCGCCAAGGACAAGTCCCACGACATGCTCTGGCCGGACATGGTCTGGTTCTGGATCGTGGCCTATGACCTCTGGAACTTTGCCTACACCTACAACTGCCTGCCCAGCCACTCCTGGTACTGCGGTCTTGCGCTGCTCCTGGCTCCGACCTGCTGCGCGTTCACCGTCGGCAAGGGCGCCTGGCTGCAGCACCGTGCACAGACACTCGCTTTGTGGTGCATGTTCGCGCAGACCTTCCCGACCTTCCAGGACGCCAGCCGCTTCCGCGTTGACTCCGCCTACAACCCGGCGGTGTACAACGTCATCTCCGGCATCGCGCTGGCCTTCAACCTCGGCGTTTTCGTCTACATGCTCGTCCGCGTCATCAAGGCAAAAAAGAGCCCCTACGGCCCCGAGATTTACGCCGACCTTCCCGCCTATCAGAAGATCAAATCCCTCGCCGAATAAACTCATTCGCAAGAAGCCCG
>JAKOSQ010000144.1 GCA_029777215.1 Bacillota bacterium | reverse complement strand
CAGACAAAGCCGCGCGGCGGCTTTTTTCGCGCAAAAATGAAGACAAAGAAGGCTCTCCCGCAATGAAAATTTTTCTCCCCGTAATCGTCGTCCTCGCGGCGCTCTTCGCGCTGTTGTGCTTCCTCGTCGCCCCGCGCCGGGGACATAAGGACTGGGCGTTTCTCCGGCAGTACCGCTTCGCGCACCGGGGACTGCACCGCCAGCCCGTCTCGGCAGCGGACTACCCGGCAGACCCTGCCGTGCCCGACGTCCCGCCCCGCTGGGCGGAAGACGTCGCGGCAGCAGCGGAGCCGGTCCTGCCCGAAAACTCCCTCGCCGCTTTCCGGCGCGCGGCCGAAGCGGGCTTCGGCGCGGAGCTTGACGTCCACCTCACGCGCGACGGGCGTCTCGCGGTCGTCCACGACAGCGAGCTTGCGCGCGTGACGGGCCGGGCCGGCAGCGTTGAAAAGCTGACGTGGCGGGAGCTCGGCGATTACCGTCTGCTCGGCACCGGCGAGAAGATCCCCTGTCTCGAAGAAGTCCTGCCGCTTTTCGAGGCGTCCGGCACGCCGCTCGTCGTGGAGATCAAGACCTGTGGGGCGAATTTCGCGGAAGTGACCTCGGCTGCGGTCGCCTGTCTCGACGGCTTTCACGCGCGCTGCTGCATTGAGAGCTTTGACCCGCGTGTGCTGCTCTGGCTGCGCCGGAACCGGCCGGAGATCGTCCGGGGTCAGCTCTCCATGGACTTTATGCGGGAGCCGAACGGCCTCCGGCTCTCCCAGCGCATCCTCGCCACGAACCTGCTGATTGATTTTAAAACGCGGCCCGATTTTATTGCCTATGAATTCGGCGCCCGCCGCCGCCTCGCCGTGCGCCTGTGCTGCGGCCTGCTCGGCGGCCAGGAGTTTAACTGGACGCTCCGCTCCATGACGGACCTCGCACAGGCTGAGCGTGGGGGCCGCCTCGGCATTTTCGAGCGCTTTGTCCCCGACGGGACGGAAACCGCCTTCGAAAAGCCGCTCGCGGTTGCCGCGAAATAATCGCGCAAAAAGATAAGATCGCCGTCCGGTTCTCCCGGACGGCGATCTTATCTTGCCGGTAAAGTCCGCTTGCGGACTTTACCGGCAAATGGTTTTCGCGCTGCGGCGCTCGAAAAGCGGCGTTACGCCTTGAATTTTTCGATCGCGGCGCGCTCCGTGTCGAACGCGGCGCGGTAGCGGGCAAGGAAGCGCTCGAAGCCGGCAGCGTCCTCCGCGTCCGGCTGGGCAGTCTCGCCCTTCGCGCCCGCAAAGACGCGCTCGTCGAGGTAGTCCTCAAGCGTTTCGTCCGGCGCTTTTTTCACGGCGAAGGCCGCGAGCAGAGCCATGCCCCACGGGCCGCCCTCGCCGGCAGTCTCCATGACCGTGACCGGGGTCGTGAGCGCCGCCGCGAGCAGCTTCTGGCCGACGCCCGGCGTCTTGAAAAAGCCGCCGTGCCCGGTCAGGCGGTCGATGTCCGCCTTTTCCTTTTGCAGGAGGATGTCCATGCCGATGCGCAGCGTCGCCACCGAGGAGAATATCTGCGCGCGCGCAAAGTTTTCAAACGTGAAATGGCTGTCCGGCAGACGCGCGAACAGGGGCCGGCCCTCGTCCACGCCCGTGATCGGCTCGCCGGAGAAGTAGTTGTAGCTGAGAAGTCCGCCGCAGTCGGGCTCGCCCCGGAGCGCCGCGCTGAAGATCGTCTCGAGCGCCTGCGGAAAGCTGCAGCTCTCCCCGCGCGCGGCGGCAAAGCCCATCAGCAGCTCTGCCCAGGCGTTGATGTCCGAGGTGCAGTTGTTGCAGTGGACCATCGCGACCGGACTGCCGGACGGCGTCGTCACCATGTCGATCTCGGTGTAGACGTCCTTGAGCGGCTTTTCCAAAACAACCATCGCAAAAACGGATGTCCCAGCGGAGACGTTGCCGGTGCGGACGCGGACGCTGTTGGTCGCGGCCATGCCGGTGCCCGCGTCGCCCTCCGGCGGGCAGAGGGGCACGCCGGGCTTTAAGGTCCCGCTCGGGTCCAGAAGCTCTGCGCCCGCGGGGGTGAGGACGCCCGCCGCGTCGCCCGCTTTCAGAACGCGCGGCAGCAGCTCGCGGAGCTTCCACGGGTATTTTTTGTCCGCGACAAGCGCGTCGAAGCTTTTGAGCATGCTTTCGTCGAAGTCGCACTTCGCGCTGTCGATGGGGAACATGCCCGCCGCGTCGCCGACGCCGAGGACTTTTTTGCCCGTGAGCTGCCAGTGGACGTAGCCGGAGAGGGTCGTGAGATAGCGCACGAAGGGGACATGCGTCTCGCCGTTCAGGACGGCCTGATAGAGGTGCGCGACGCTCCAGCGCTGGGGAATGTTGAAGGCGAAGCGCTCCGTCAGCACCTTGGTCGCGGGCTCGGTCATCGTGTTGCGCCAGGTGCGGAAGGGCACCAGCAGCTGGTCTGTCGCGTCAAAGGCGAGATAGCCGTGCATCATCGCGGAAACGCCGATCGCGGCGAGACT
>JAKOSQ010000143.1 GCA_029777215.1 Bacillota bacterium | reverse complement strand
CTACCTCACCGCCGGCAGCGTCACCGACAGCGACATGAACAACATGATGGCCGCGATCAAATGAGTCTTTTGCGCCGGGTCCCGCTTACGCGGACCCAGCGCGCTTTTTGTCTTTGTCCAAAACGCACGCATGGCTTGCATTATTCACGGTAATGTGTTATCTTATTGAAGAACACCATACGTTTTTCCGCTCAAAGCGCGCCACCGGGTCCGGCGGACTCTCGCTCCGGGACCAGACAAGGCTCGGAAAGGAGGCGCGGCGCGGCGCGACCCGGCATCTGCCGGGCGTTGCGCAGGAGGCCGTGCTCGGTCAGCTCAACGCGGGCTAACCTCGCTCCCATACATCCAATGCCGACAGGAGGTAAACTCATGACCACCAAAAAAGCGATTTTGCTGACGATCCTCGGTATCGTCGCCGCCTGGCTCATCATCCGCGGCATTCATTCCTGGGAGGACGCGCACCCGGCGGACAAAACGGCGTCCGCCCGCGTGACCGAGGTCCTGTGCCGCGCCGAGACTCCTCCGCCCGCTTCGGTCTTTGGCGGCATCGTTTTGCTTTGACCCCCGTTCCGGCGGCGTCCCGCCGGCAAAAACAGGCGCGTGTCCGCTCCGGTCAGCCGGAGAAGCGGACACGCGCCTGTTTTTTGTCTCAGACCTCGAGCGCGGCCCGGAGCTTTTCGAGCGCCTTTTTTTCCAGACGCGAAACGTAGCTCCTGCTGATCCTGCACTGGGCGGCGACCTCGTGCTGCGTCCGGGGCGGGCGGCCGTCGAGACCATAGCGGAGCGTAATGATCTCGCACTCTCGGGGGTCAAGAATCTCGGTCACAAGCCCGCGAAGTGTCTTGGACAGCTCTCCCCGGCTGATCTGCTCGAGCACGTCGTCCTCGAAGGTGACGACGTCCATGAGGCACAGCTCGCCGCCGCTGCCGTCCGTCTCGATCGTTTCCGAGAGCGAGACGTCCTGCGCCGACTTTTTTAAGGCGCGAAAGTACATCAGCACCTCGTTTTCAATGCAGCGGGAGGCGTAGGTCGCAAGGCGGACGCCCTTGTCGGACTTGTAGGAGCTCACGCCCTTGATGAGGCCAATGGTACCGATGGAGATGAGGTCGTCAACGTCAGCCGAGGATGTGTAGTATTTTTTCACGATGTGGGCTACAAGGCGGAGATTGTGCTCGATGAGCATGTTCCGCGCCTCCTCGTCGCCCTGCTGCCAGAGATCGAGGTACTTTTTTTCTTCCTCCGCCGAAAGCGGCTTGGGAAACGAACCGGTCGATTTGCCCATCCGCAGCATCAGAAATGCGCTGCCAACGAGCAGCATGAACGCGCTTGCGAGCATTGCCCCGTCCTCCCTGTTTTCATTTTTCTACAGTCTATGCCCGCGCGGCAAGTCCGAATTCGACGTGGACGGGCCGTTTTCACAAAAAGCTTGCGCCCCGGAGCGGCGCAAAGCAGCCCGCGCGCCTTTCTCCGTCCCTGCCCGGTCCCGCTGCACATGGTCAGCGCGGCCCGGCGTGTGTAAAATAAAACACGGAGAGCAGAAATTTCCCATAAAGAAAGGACGTTTCCTTGCTCTAAACACTGTAAAAAAACCAAAGATGAAATTAGGGCTTGTAAAACGGAAAAATTTTTAGTAATATTACACTTGTGGTAATTCTCTATTGACATTTAAAACGAGATAATGTAATATTTTAAACTATAACAGACGGTGTCGATTAACACCCCTCTTTGAACGCCTGCCTGTCCGCGCGGATCGAGGCGGCGCTCCGCCATAGATGTATTTAATACGCAAAGGAGCAAATAGAATGAACGTCAAGCACAAAATCACGCAGGTCGTGATCGAGCACGAACTCGAAAAGATCATCAAGGACCCGGAAAAGAACCTTCCCAAGCTGATGAAGAAGGTCGACACTTTCGCCGGCGACAGCTTCGTCTATCAGCGCGACAACGCGCGCGCCGCGATCAACGACCCCACAAACATCTACCACGACTATGTTCTGCACATCGTCAAGGACTACGATCCGGGCGTGCTCAAATCCTTCTTTGTCAACTTCCTGCTCAACGCGAGCATCGTCGGCTGGAAGCGTCAGGACGAAATCCGCGACAAATACAACTGCAACGTCCCCTGGACGATCCTCCTCGACCCGACCTCCGCCTGCAACCTCCACTGCACCGGCTGCTGGGCCGCGGAATATGGCAACAAGCTCAACCTCAGCTACGATGAGATCGACAGCATCGTCACGCAGGGCAAGGAGCTCGGCGTCTACTTCTACATCTACACCGGCGGCGAGCCGCTCGTCCGCAAAAAAGACATAATCAAAATCTGCGAGAAGCATCCGGACTGCGAATTCCTCAGCTTCACGAACGGCACCCTCATCGACGAAGCCTTCGCCAACGAAATGCTCCGCGTCAAGAACTTCATCCCCGCCATGTCCATCGAGGGCTTTGAGGACGCGACCGACGGCCGCCGCGGTAACGGCACCTACGAAAAGGTCCTCAAAGCAATGGAAATCCTGCGCGCCAAGAGGCTGCCCTTCGGCATCTCCTGCTGCTACACCAGCGCTAACATGGACTCCATCACCTCCGAGGAATTCTACGATAAGATGATTGAAATGGGTGCCATGTTCGCCTGGTACTTCCACTATATGCCCGTCGGCAACGACGCAACGCCCGAGCTTCTGCCCACGAAGGAGCAGCGCGAGACCATCTTCAAGCGCCTGCGCGACTACCGCAGCCGCAAGCCGCTGTTTGTCATGGACTTCCAGAACGACGCCGAGTATGTCGGCGGCTGCATCGCCGGCGGACGCCGCTACTTCCACATCAACGCCAACGGCGATATGGACCCGTGCGTCTTCATCCACTACTCCGACTCCAACATCCGTCAGAAGACACTGCTTGAGGGCCTCACCTCCCCGCTGTTTATGGCTTATCACGATGGCCAGCCGTTCAACGAGAACATGCTCCAGCCCTGCCCGATGCTCGAGAACCCGACCCGTCTCCGCGAGATGGTCGAGAAGTCCGGCGCGAAGTCCACGGACCTCCAGTCCCCGGAGAGCGCCGAGCACCTGTGCTCCAAGTGCGACGAGTACGCCAAGTGCTGGGCGCCGAAGGCCGAAGAGCTCTGGGAGAACAGCCCCGGACAGATGCGCTATCTTGCAAAGCAGGAAATGATCCACGAGCAGGACGAAAAGCGCCTCGCAAAGAAGAAAAAATAAAAGCAAACCCACAAAGCGCCGCGCAGAAATGCGCGGCGCTTTTTTCCGCCGTCAACGGTCCGTGGAACAGGCAAAGCCCCCCCGTTTTAAAAGAGCAGGAAAAAACTGAGCTGCACCCGATGAAGGTGCAGCTCAGCGCTTTTCTGCCGGCCCGTTTGCCGGTATGCGGTTTTTGCTTTAGCCGCCGAGGTCGTAGACCATGACGCCGGAGTATAGCGAGGTCAGCACGATCTCGCAGCCGCCGTCACCGTCGACATCCGCGACAGTCGGCGTGGCGCGGCAGCCGTTCGGGTTGGCGTCGCCGTCGCCCCATTTGGTGGGGATGGTCGTCTGCGCGAGAATCGCGCCGTTGGCGTTGAGCACGAAGAGCCGTCCGCGCTGGGCGAGCTGATCCTTGCGCGTGTAGGTCGCGAAGATGACCTCCTGCTTGCCGTCTCCATTGACATCCGCGCAGACCGGGACCGTCGCGTACTCGGCCACGGGGCTTGAGCGCTTCGTGATGCTAAACGGCCACGCGCCGTGCTCCGTACCGTCGAGACTGAAGCAGTGGACCTTGCCGTCGCAGGCGGCATAGAGGATCTCCTTGTTGCCGTCCCCGTCGATGTCGACCGTGACCGGGCGGCTGTCGGCGTACTCGATCACACTCGGGTCCATGACGACCGGCGTGCCGGTGTCGGTCGGGACCTCGGTCCAGTCATAGCCCTTCGCGCTGTTTTTATAGCGGCCGCGGTCGGTGTTCAGCAGGAAGGTCGTGAAATAGCGCGCGTTGCCGGCAAATGAATCCGGGTCGTCGCGCATGACGAGGGAGGCGTCCGTGACCATGCCCGTTACGGCGAGCTCGGTGCTGCCGTTACCGTCGAGGTCGGCGGCGGCGACACCGGCGATCGTACCCATGTAGCAGTTGCGCTCCTCGCGGGTGCTGCCGAGCAGCTCGTCGCCGGTCGCCCAGGCGGTACCGCCGAAGCGTTTGGCCCAGGCGGCGAGTGCAAGCTCATGTGTATAGTCCTCGCAGAGCGGCAGGCCGCTCCACTTTTGACCGAGGTATTTTTCGTCCCGCGCCGTAACCGCCGTGCCGTCCGCGCGGAAGGCGTTGAGGTGTTCGTCGTCGCTCGGGACCACGAGTTCCTTCACGCCGTCGCTGTCAAGGTCGACAGCGGTGATCGCGTTGGAATAGATGCTGTTGCCGCAGCTCTTCGGCCAGCCCTTGCGCTGCGTGCCGTCCGGCTCATAGACGAAGAGCGAGCTGTTCGTGGTGCCGGTGCCGAGACCGACGCAGATCTCCGCCTTGCCGTCGCCGTCGAGGTCCGCGACACTCAGCGCGTAGATCGGACCGTTAAGCTTCTGCGGCCAGCCGGATTTGAAGTAACCGCTCGCGTTGTAGACCGAGACGCAGCCGGTGCCGTTGCCGTTGGTGTGCGCAACAACGATCTCGCGGCTGCCGTCGCCGTCAATGTCCTGCACGAAGAGGTCAACGATCGTGCGGCCGAAATAGTCGACCGAGCTCTGGTTCGTGTTCCGGTCGGAGCCGGACTTCACCTTCCACTTGCGCGCACCGGTCTTCGCGTCGAGGCAGAAGACGGAGACGCCCGCATAGATGATCTCGAGTTTGCCGTCGCCGTCGATGTCCGTGACGACGGGGGCACAGCTCGTGGCAGGCTCAACGTACCACTTCGACTCGCTGCCGCCGCCCTGGTACTGCTGGGCGAGCCAGAGCCTGGACGTCGAGGCGGAGACGCTGCTGTGCGGGGAAAAGACGCCGTCGCTGTCGAGCTTTTCGTAGAGTGTGCGGGAGGAAGCATTCATCTTGAGGTAGAGCGCGTTATAGCTCATGCTAACCATGTCGCCGCGCTGGAAGGCCGTGCGGTAGCCGGCGGCTTCGTCGGCTGTGCAAAGGCCGATCGTCGCGGCGAAATTCAGCGCGTTTACATAGGAAAAGTCACCCTTCGACTCCGAATAGCCGAGTGCGCGGAGCGTCAGCGCGGCGAACTGCTGCGCCGTGATCGTGCTCGAGCTGCCGTAGATGCCGGAGTCGACGCCGTTGACGAGACTGTTTTCATAGAGCCAGGTGACCTGCCCCTGCGCCCAGACGGGTACGTCCGTGAACGGACAGGGCAGCTCGCCGGCGGCGTACTGCGCCTGCGCCTTGGCTTCCCTGCCGAGCAGACGGATGAGCATGACCGCGGCTTCGCTGCGCGTTGCCGTGCGGTCGAGCTCGTAGCCCTTGTCGGTGCCCTTGAAAAGGCCGAGGGCGTAGAGCTTGTCCGCCTTCGAGCTGTCATAGGCAGCCGAGGCCGGGGTGAGCGGAAACGCTGCAAGACTCAGTGCCAGCACAAAAGCAAGCGCAAAAGAAAGAATGCGGGAGGGTTTTCTCATTTTTTTCAGACCTCACTTCTCAAAAAATCGGCGGGGATCAGGGACGCAACCGCCGACTGACGCGCGCGTTGCGGACGGCGTTGCGAAAACAGGAAAAAAGTCAGTTTTCGGTTTAAATTGCAATTTCATCATAGCATTCGCAATCCCGTACGTCAAAGGAATTTTCCCGCGGTTTGGTGTTACGCGGCATTATCAACGAGGCGGATGAACACCTGCCCCACCTCGGCCCGCGTCGTCTCGCCGACGGGGGCGAAACTGCCGGCGCTGCCCTGCATGAGTCCCGCCTGCGTGACATACGCCACGGCCCCTCGGGCGTAGGGCGCGATCGCGGCACTGTCGGCGTAGACGCCGAGCGCATCGTCGTCGGGCGCTGTTTCGCCGGCGCCTGCGGCGCGCGCGAGGATCACGGCCATGTCCTGCCGGGTGATCGGCGCGCCGGGCAAAAACTTTCCGCCGCTGCCTTTGACATAGCCCCGCGCCGCCGCCCAGTTGACGGCGTCATAGTACCACGTCGAGGGATCGTCCACGTCTCCGAACACGGCGGCGCTGCCCGCCTTGCCGCCAAACGCACGGTAAAGCACAGCCGCGAACATCGCCCGCGTGAGCTTTCCGTCCGGATCGAAGCTCGTGCCGCTGCCGCGCATGAGGCCCTCCGCGGAGATCAGCTTCGCGCCGCTTTCAAACCAGTGGCCGGAGATGTCCGTGTAGTCCGGCACGTCGGCGACCTCCCTTTCCATATAGCGCAGCGTCCTGTCAGCGAGCGCCTGCACGTTCTTCTCCTCGAAAACGCTCGGCAGGCCCGACCTGCGCATCAGCGCGCAGTAGGAGTCGTCGTCGGAGTCGGCAACGAGCTGCAGATATTTGTTGTCCGCACCGTTGGGATCGTCCATGGAGAGGGTCAGCAGCTCGAGCGACGCGGCGGCGGAGGTGGCGTAGCTGAGATAGTAAAACGGCTGCTCGTAGTTGTGGTTGACGTCCACCCAGCCGTAGGCCTCGTCTCCGGTCGAGACGAAGTTCATGCCGTACTCCTCGCCGAGACTGCGGTAGAGGCGGTTCATCTCGGTGACGCTCATATTGCCGTTTTCGTAGACTTTCTGCTGGAATTCGTCAAACAGGCATCCCTGTATGACGAGGCGGAGCAGCCTGCTCGCCGTATCGCAGCGGAAAGCATCGCCGCCGGCATCGCCGGCGATGCTGTCGGCATATTTGAGGTAAAGCGCCTCAAGCCCCTGCGAGTCGATCTCCGCCACATCGTAGCATCTCACGCCGCCTTCGTCCAAACAGGCCTGCGCAAAATGACCGAATTCGTGGATGAGCGTACTCACATCTTCCAACGTGCCGCCCGGGCTGCTGAAAATATAGGCCGAGTGATACTGCGGGAGGTCCGTCGTGAAGCTGACGTCGAGCTTCGCCGCAGACGGCTGGAGATCGCACAGCCCGTTTCGGACCATATAGTCGAAGAGCTTTGCGTACTCGCTTGACACGTCGTTCATGTGCGGCTGCACAAGGTCGAGCGTCTGCTGCTGATCGAGGCCGTATAGCCCGCCGAGCCGGTCCGTGCCAAGCTCGCCGTTCACAGAGGCGATCTCACCAAAGCGGCGGCTGACCGGCACGATATACTTTTTGACATAGCTCTCGAACCGCTGCGCGTCCTGCGTGGTGAAGTCCCGGCCGAAGACGTTGGGGTAGGCGTAATCCGCATAGTTTTTGTAGCCCTTGGAGACGGCGTACTGCGTGCGGAGCTGCACAAGGGATGTGAAGATCGGCGCAACAGCCGCGTTTTTCTGCTTGGCGATCTGAACGCTGCCGTCGATATACTGGTCGTAGCTGATCTTTTTGCTGTTGTAGGCCTCCACCAGCGCCTCATAGGTGTAGCTGCCGCCGCCGATGCTGGCGGTGTAGCCGGCTCTTTCGCCGGTCCAGTATTGGCTCACGAGCGCGTCGCAGCGGGAGAGCACTTCGAGCTGCGTCTGGTTGTCAACGTTCATATTGAGCGCAGCATCGCCGACGATTGCGCGCACCGTTTCGGCATAATTCGACTTCAGCGCGGTCTGAAGCAGCGACACATAGCGGCTTGTGTCCCTGGCGATCAGACTCGACCATGCGCTGTAATCAGCGCCGGCGGCGGCGGAATCGCGGTAATAGTCCAGCATGCAGGCGGTGAAGGCGGTCCGGAGGTTCATGAACTCGGTCGCGAGCGTTTTAAGCAGCGCCGCAATCTCCTCGTCGGTCGCGGTCTGCGCCTGAAGTGCTGCTTCGAGGGCGGCGGCCGCGGCGGCAAAGGCGGTGTCGTTCGCGGAGGTACGAACCAGCGCGGAGGCGGGGACATCCTGCGGGAAGGTGCTGAAAAAAGCCGTTTCCTTTGCCGCAGCGGGGGTGAGACAGCCCGCGCTCAAAACAGCCGCCGCGAGCAGAACTGCCAAAAATTTTTTCATCCTTTTTCTCCTGTTCTCAAGCTTCGGTTTCTGCTGCTTCTCTGTTTTTTTGCCGCGGCGTCCGCGTTTTCGCTCCACCGCCGTTTTCCGTATGTATGATAGTATTGCCCGATCTCTGTGTCCACTGTGATTGTAATTTTATCTTAAAACCCGCGAAAATGCAATCGCCGCCTGAGAGTTGCCGGAGGCCAACCGAGGCACAGAGCGCAGCGCATCTCATTGGCGGAAAAGGCCGCAGGGCTTTTTCGCCAGACTGAGACAGGGCAGCGCGAAATGCGCTGCCCTGCCCTGTTTATTCTTCCTCCGTTTCGGGGGGTGCGTTTTTGTGACGGCGCACAACGATGTTCCAGGCGTTTCCCATGATGAGGACCTGCCCGCAGAAATAGATCCACAACATGAGGATAATGAAGGAGGCGAGCGAGCCGTAGATCAGAGGGTAGTTGACGGAAAACGAGATAAAAAACGAGAAAATCACGCTGAGGATCACGATGATCACGGCGGCGACGAGCGCGCCGGCAAAGATCGTGTCGTGGACGTCCACCGGCGTCGTGATGCGGTAAACGCCGTAGATGCTGAAGGTGAATACCACCAGCATCACTGGAAAGCGGAGATAGGTCCAGAACTGCAGACCCGCGAGCTGGGGGAAAATGTTCTCCGCATAGCTCAGAAAAATGTTGTTCGTGAAAATAACGACCACCGCGAAGTAGCAGGCGGCGAGGAACACGAGGGAATAGAGAAAGCTGTAGGTCAGCGCCGCGAAGCCCTTGTAGCGCGGGACGCCCTGGATGTCCGCCATGATGCTGTGGATTGCGCGGAAGCTCGCGGCGGAGGTCATCGCCGTGCCGATGATCCCGGCGGTGATGAGCGGCCTGCTGTTCTGCGTGGAAATATAGGCAAGGTAGTCGGACACCGTTTCGATCGTCCCCTGCGGAAGAATGCCCTGGAACTGGTTGAGGCTCTCGGTGAGGTCCGGGATAAAGCGGCTGAGCAGGGCGTGCAGGCAGATGAGCATGGGAAAGATGGAAATCGTGAGATAATAGGATATTTCCGCGGCAGAGCGCGGGACATGGTCGTTGACATAGATGTCCACAAGCTCTCTGGCGTAAATCATGGCCTTGCTTTCAGTTTTTTTGTTTTGCAAAACGGCTCCCTCCGTTTCCTCTGCGTCCGGCGCCGATCCGGACCATTTTTTGCGGCGGTGCGCCGCCGGGCTTGAAATGAAAAAAGAGCGCGTCGTCTAAACGCGCTCTTTGAGAGTATAAGCTTATTTGGAGTTAAAAATCTTGAAAATGTCGTCGAACGGGTCCTTTTCGGACTTCGGAGCGTTCGGATCGGCGGAAGCGGACGCGTCAGCCGGCTGCGCTGCCTTTTCGGCGGCGGCTGTGTAGAGGCCCTGTTCGGGAGCCGGCGCAGTGCGGCGGGCGGTCTCCTGCTTCGGGGCGCTGTCAAAGCCGGTGGCGATGACGGTGACGCGGATTTCGTCGTCCATCGTGTCGTCAAAGGTGGCGCCGAAGATGATGTTCGCTTCGGGGTGCGCGGCGGACTGCACGAGGTTTGCGGCGGCTTCGACGTCCTCGAGGCCCATGTCCATCGGGCCGGTGATGTTGATGAGGATGCCGCGCGCGCCGTCGATGGAGGTGTCCATGAGCGGGCTCTTGACAGCCATGTTGGCCGCGTCCTCGGCGCGGTTTTTGCCTGCCGCGTGGCCGACGCCCATGTGCGCCAAACCGGCGTCCTTCATGATCATGGTCACGTCCGCAAAGTCGAGGTTGATGAAGCCGGTGTTCTTGATGAGGTCGGAGATGCTGGTGACGGCCTGGTGCAGGACCTCGTCCGCGATCTGGAAGGCATTTGCGAGGGTCACGTGCTGGTCGGTCGCGAGCTTCAGGCGATCGTTCGGGATGATGAGCAGGGAATCGACCTTGCCGCGCAGCTCTTCGATGCCGGCGAGGGCCTGGTCCATGCGGCGCTTGCCTTCAAAGCTGAACGGCTTTGTGACGACCGCAACGGTCAGCGCGCCGGACTCGTGCGCGATCTCCGCGACGATCGGGGCAGCGCCGGTGCCGGTGCCGCCGCCCATGCCGGCGGTGATGAAGACCATATCTGTATTGTCAAAGCACTTGGCGATGTTGTTGCGGGACTCCTCAGCGCTGCGCTTGCCGACTTCGGGGTTCGAGCCTGCGCCCTGTCCCTTGGTGAGCTTCTCGCCACTCTGAATCTTTTCAGTTGCGCTGGAAACGGAGAGCGCCTGCTTGTCCGTATTGACGGAGATGAATTCAACGCCCTTTGTACCTGATTTTACCATCCTGTTGACGACGTTGTTGCCCGCGCCGCCGACGCCGACGACCTTTATTGAAACGACGTTATCGGGCCCGTTTTCAAGCTGAAACGACATATTGTTTGCCTCCCATATTTTTAATCAATCCGGGCTGACTGCGCAGCTCAGACGTATCATCTAAGAATTCGATTTATTTTATACCGAAAATGCGTACAGGTCAATAGCTGTTTTCACAATTATGTGAACTGGTGAGTTATTTTCTTCGCGGAAGATTGTGCGCGAATTCGTCCGTTTTTGCTCAATCCGGGCTGAACTGGGCCTTTTTGTTCTGGGAGAGGTCGATGGTTCCCTTGTCCGTCTCCTCGAGGTTCGCGATGACCTCTGCGAGCATGCCGAGCTTGGAGTCGAGATTTTCGTCCTTCCCGAAGCGGACGCGAAAGCGGTCGAGGTACTGCATCTCGGGATTGGCGGTGTTTTCGACCGACAGGGTCGAGACGTCCGCGGAGATGCCTGCCTCGGAGATCGCCGTCAGCAGGTCCTTGAGATAGGCAAGCTTTCCCTCGTCCTTCTCCGCAACGACAAGCTCTGCGCCTTTTTTCGGCTTGACGCCCTTGAGGCCGGAGACCTCAATGACGCTGTCGGCCTGCTTCTGCGCCGAGCGCTTGTCGATGACGCGGCAGTTGCGGTCGACGATCCAGGTGCCATTGTCCGTCTCGACGGCGGCGAAGGTACTGCTCTCGTCGACAGTGATGACGACCGTATCCGGCAGGCGGCGGCTGACCGTCACCCCGCCGATGTACAGCAGCTTCTGGCTGATGCGCTCGCCGACAGCCGCGCGGTCCACGAGCATGAGGTTCTGGCCCGACTTCAGGCCGGAGGCGGCGACGATCTCGCTTTCCGAATAGCGCTTTTCCCCGCTCACCTCAATGTTGGAGACGCGGAAGAAGACGCTCATGCCGAACGCCAGCGCCGCGCAGATGACAATGAACGACAGGGTCGAAAATACGAAGCCACCGCCGGGACCTTTTCGATTTTTACTGTGCTGGACTGCCAATTGCATTCCTCCCGGCTGATGCTCGGCGCGAGCGCCTCACATGGCATTTTCGAGCGACAGGGGCTCTTCGCCCTCAAAGCGCACGTCGGCTCCGAGCGAATTGAGGAGCCTGTCGAGGTCCTCATAACCGCGCAGAATATGGCCGCTGTCCGCGATCTGGGTGACGCCCTGCGCGCCGAGCGCGGCCGCGACGAGGGCGGCGCCCCCGCGCAAATCCGTTGCGCTCACCTCCGCGCCGGCAAGCTCGCGCACGCCGGTGACGCTCGCGGTTCTGCCGCTCACGGCGATGTCCGCGCCCATGCGCCGCATTCCGTCGACGTGGCGGAAGCGGTTTTCAAAAATATTTTCCATGAATTCGCTCGTGCCGGCCGCCTTGAGACAGGCTGCCATCAGCAGGGGCTGGGCGTCCGTCGGGAAGCCCGGATAGGGCCGCGTCGTGATCGCGCGGGCCGCGCGCAGCGGCCGGTCGCAGACGATCTTCACGCTCATTGAGCGGCGCTCGATCGTGCAGCCCATTTCCTCGAGTGCAGCGCTCACGGTCTCAAAATCGTCCGGCACGACGCCGTGGAGCGTCAGTGCGCCGCCGGCACAGGCCGCGCAGCAGAGCATCGTCGCGGAGACAATGCGGTCGGACATGACCCGGTGCCCCACGATCTGACGCGGCGCAAAGCCCGAGATGGTGACGATGGATGTACCCGCCCCGGCGACGCTGGCCCCGAGGCTGCGCAAAAAGCATTGCAGATCGACGATCTCCGGTTCCTTTGCGGCGTTGACGATGGTGGTCTGCCCCGCCGCCCCGCAGGCGGCGAGCATGGCGTTTTCCGTCGCGCCGACGCTGGGGAACGGCAGCGCGATGCGGGTCCCGACAAGACCGCTGTCGCGGCATTCCAGTTTTCCGCCGTCCTCCTCGATCTGTGCGCCGAGGGCGCGCAGCGCCTCAAGGTGCATGTCGATGGGACGCGCGCCAAGCTCGCAGCCGCCCGGATAGGTCAGCTGCGCTTCGTGCGTCCGCGCGAGGATCGCGCCGAGAAAGATGACCGAGGAGCGCATCTCGTGCATGAGATCGCGCGGGATGTCCGTTCGCGTCATGCCGTGGGAGTCGATGTTCACGATGTCCCCCTCGCGCTCGGCGCGGCAGCCGAGATGGCGCAGGATCTCCATGGCCGCCTCGACGTCGCTCAACTGCGGGCAGTTGATGATCTCCGTTTCGCAGCCCGCGAGAATGGACGCCGCCATAATGGGAAGCACCGCGTTTTTGGAGCCCTGCACGCGCACGTCGCCGCAAAGCCTGTGACCGCCCGTAATTTTCCAAACGTTCATCTTTACCCCTCCGCACAGTGGATTTTGTGCCATCCTATGCGGGGCGGGCGGAATGTGTCAGTCTCGACTTCCGTCTTCCGGCCGATCAAGCCGGTTTCTCCGCGGTGGGTGGCGCTACGGGCGCAGTGCTCAATGCCGCTTTGTAAGCTCCAAAACGATGTCCGCAATCCTTTCGGTCGCGTCGGCTTCGCCGATCTTCTTCATCTGCTCACTCATGGCCTCGAGCGTATCGGGGCGGGAGAGGAGCAGAGACACGGCGCCGAGGAGCTTGTCGTCCGTAATTTCGCTTTCGGGGATGAGGACGGCCGCGCCGGCCTTTTCGAGGACGCGCGCGTTTTTCTCCTGATGGTTGGCAACGACGTTCGGCGACGGGACCAGAATGGCCGGACGGCCGAGTACGGTCAGCTCCGAGAGGGTCGAAGCGCCGCTGCGGCACACGACGAGGTCCGCCGCCGCCATGACGAGGGGCATGTCGTAGATGTACTCGCGCACGTCCATGCCGTGCGCGCCGGCGTCCTTGATGCCGGCCCGGTCCATGTCTGCGAGCATTTTTTTATAACCGCCCTGTCCGGCGGAGTGAATGAGGCCGAAAAAGGGGTTGCCGAGGGCCTTCTGGATGAAGCCGATCATGGTTTTGTTCATGAAGTCGGCGCCCAGGCTGCCCCAGACGGAGACGACGAGAGGCTTGTCCGGGTCGAGACCCAGCTTCGCGCGCGCGGCGGCCTTGTCGTTGTTTTTGAATTCCTGGCGCACCGGAGTGCCGGTGACGATGACTCGTTCCTGGTGTTTATAATACTGCTTCGACTCCTCAAAGCCGACGAGGATGCGGTCGGTCGAGCCGGCGAGCATCTTGGTGGTGAGGCCGGGCAGGGCGTTCGACTCGTGCACGACGGTCGGGATGTGGAGGCTCTGCGCCGCCTTGAGGACCGGGTAGCAGACATAGCCGCCTGTGCCGACGACGACATCCGGCTGGAACTCACGGATGATCTTCTTGGCCTGACCGATCGAGATAAAGACGTTCTTGACGGTCTCGGCATTGTGTTTGGCGCCCTCAAGAGACTTCTCGCGGCTGATGTTCGTGATGGTAACGGTCTTGATCGGGAAGCCCTCGCGCGGGACAAGCTCCGTCTCCATGTGGCCGTCCGCGCCGACGAAAAGGATCTCGCAGTCGGGCAGCAGCTCGCGTAGACGCTGCGCGACGCCGAGCGCGGGGTTGATGTGGCCCGCCGTTCCGCCGCAGGTAAAAAGAAATTTCATGGTGTTTTTCTCCTTCCTCAGATACCCGGAACGACGGTCTCTCCCCGCCGCAGCTCCGTGCGTTTTCGTTTTCGTATGACTTTCTTTTCCGGGACGTCCCGGGAGGCGCTGAGAATGATGCCCATTTCGGCCAGCTGCATCAGCAGCGCCGTGCCGCCGTAGCTGAAAAACGGCAGCGAGATGCCGGTGCAGGGGATGAGGTTTGTGCACACCGCGACGTTCAGAAAGACCTGAATGGCGAGCAGCGACGTCACGCCCGTCACAACAAGGAAGCTGTAACGGTCGCGCGAGTGCATCGCGATCCAGTAGCCGCGGATGATGAGCAGGGCGAAAAGCGCGAGGATCAAAAGTGCGCCGATGAAGCCAAGTTCTTCGCAGATGATCGAAAAGATAAAGTCGTTGTGCTCCTCCGGGAGGTACAGGTACTTCTGCCGGGACTGGCCGAGGCCGAGACCAAAAAGGCCGCCGCTGCCGACCGCGTAGAGCGACTGAACGATCTGCCAGCCGGCGTCGCTCGTGTCGGAAATCGGGTCCCGCCAGGTCGTGATGCGCGAGGAGGCGTAGTTCGAGGCAAGGAGCATCACGGCAAAGAGGCCGCCGCCCGCGATCAGGCCGAGGAT
>JAKOSQ010000142.1 GCA_029777215.1 Bacillota bacterium | reverse complement strand
CACGAGAGCATCCCGAGCAGGGAGCCCGCAATGAACTTCCAGCCGTAATGCTTCCAGGCGATGAGAAACAGCGGGACGTTGAGCGCGATTATCATGAGGCCGACGCGCAGCCGCGGATCGACATAGTTGAGGATCAGTGCCACGCCCGTGATGCCGCCGGAGAGCAGCTTCGCGGGGTGGTAAAACCACTGAATACCCATCGCGAAAATGGCCGAGCCAAGAATGATCTTGATGATCTTCACGGCGGTCAAACGCATTTTGTCTTTTTTCAAGGAGTCGACTTCCTTCCGTTTGCTTTCTGACAGTGCCCGCGGGCGCGGGGCTCTGCGCTCACTCTTCGATGAGGCTCATCTGTTTTTCCTCGCGGTCCTCGTCGCGCAGCAGCGCGCCGGCGACAGGGATGCTGCGCGCCCGGTAGCGCGCGGCGTTCGTGATCGGGGAGTTCTCAGCAAAGACGGCCCTTTCGACGACGTACTTTTTCTTGACGTTCATGAGCGCGACGCCGATCGTCGTGCGCGAGGTCTTCGGCGTCAGCAGTGCGGAGCTGAAGAGCAGCGCGCGGCCCTCGGTCGAGAACACCGCAATCTCCCGCTCGCCGTCGAGCGGCAGGAGGGACACGAGCGGGCTCTTGTCCGAATAAGCCCCCGTAAGACGCTTGCGGTTCGTTTTTGTTGCATAGGCGGAGAGTGAAACGCGCGCGGCCTTGCCGTTTTCAAAGAAAAGCAGCAGATCGCCGGAATAGTCGCCGGGCTTAATCATGCACAGGACGTTTTCGCCCTCGTCCATTTCAAGCCGCGTCGGGAGGTAGACGCCCAGAACGGACGCCTTCGTGTCCTCAAAGTCCGCGACGCGGACCTTGTAGACCTGCTGCTTGTCCGTAAAAATCAGCAGGTCGTCGCGGTTTTCGGCCTCGAATTCCTGCGCCGGGCCGTCGTTTTCCTTGTATTTCTGCTCGCCCGACATGCGCAGGGACTGGGGCGTAATCTTTTTGAAATAGCCCTCGTGGGACAAGAACAGGGTCACAGGGTAGTTTTCGACCTCCGGCTCGTCGAGCTCGACTTCGGCGTCCTCGGCGTAGACGATGCCGGTCTTGCGTGGCATGGGGTATTTCGCGTTGATTTCCTTGAGCTCGTCAACGATGAGCTTTTTGACGCGGCGCGGGGAGTTCAAAATGTCCTCGAGGTCGGCGATGTCCTTCTCTAAGGCGTCCGTCTCCTCGGTACGTTTGAGGATGTATTCTTTGTTAATATTGCGGAGTCGGATTTCCGCGACGAATTCGGCCTGAATCTGGTCAATGCCGAAGCCGATCATGAGGTTCGGGACGACCTCGGCGTCGAGCTCGGTATTGCGGATGATCGCGATGGCCTTGTCGATGTCGAGCAGAATTTTTTTGAGACCCTGCAGCAGATGCAGCTTGTCCCGCTTTTTCGCGAGGTCGAAGTAGACCCGCCGGCGCACGCATTCCGTGCGCCACGCGGTCCACTCAGAGAGGATTTCGCGCACGCCCATGACGCGCGGGTTGCCCGCGACGAGGATGTTGAAGTTGCAGGGGAAGCTGTCGCACAGGGGCGTCGACTTCATGAGCTTTGCCATGAGCTTGTCGGGGTCGGTGCCGCGCTTGAGATCGATGGCGAGCTTGAGGCCGCCGAGGTCTGTCTCGTCGCGCATGTCGCTGATCTCGCGGAGCTTGCCGGCCTTGACCATTTCGGCGGCCTTGTCCATGATGGCCTCGACCGTCGTCGTGTAGGGGATCTCAAAAATTTCGATGATGTTCTCGTCCTTGAGATAGCGCCAGCGGGAGCGGACCTTGAAGCTGCCGCGCCCGGTCTCATACACCGCGCGCATCTCGTCCGGGTTGTAGACGATCTCGCCGCCGGTCGGGAAATCCGGCGCGGGCAGGGTCTGCATGAGGTCGCAT
>JAKOSQ010000141.1 GCA_029777215.1 Bacillota bacterium | reverse complement strand
GCTCGAGCGGGCCGGTGAGCAGTGTCGCCGGGCCGGCGGTGAAGATGGTCGGAAGATTGAAGAACTGCAAAATGGCCTTGCCGCCCGTGATGATGAGGTTCACGCTCCATGCCGCCGTCATCACGAGGATGCCGGAGAGTAAATCCGTGATGCCGAGGCGGACGTGCAAAATGCCCGTCACGCAGCCCATCGCCGCGCCCGCAAGCGCCGCGATCAGACAAGCGAGCCACGGGTTGCAGCCGGCAGCGATCAGCGCCGCCGTGACGCACGCGCCGAGCGGAAAGGTCCCGTCGACCGAGAGGTCCGGGAAGTCGAGGATTTTGTAGGTAATGAGCACGCCCATCGCCATCAGAGAATAGATGAAGCCCTCCCGCAGAACGGTTTCAATGAGGCTCAGCGCCGTTGACATGGTTTCCACATCCAATTCAAAGTGATTTTAAACGCCCGGAAGGGGCCGGATAAACCGGCCCCTGAGGAAAAATGAGTTGTAAAGATATCTGGTATTTAGCCTTGCGTATCCGTGTTCGTCGCGGAGCTGTACTCGGCCGGGAGGGTCAGCTTGAACTGCTGCATGTTTTTGAGCGAGTAGACCGGCTTCGAGTCGGTGACGACGGAGACGGGCATGGTCTTGACGTCCGTGCCCTTCAAAATCTTCGCGGCCATCTCGCCGGTGGTCTTGCCGAGGGCGACATAGTCGAGCGTTTCGGAGGCAACGCAGCCGTACTTTGCGACCTGCTCAATCTCGGAGCCGAAGATCGGGATGCCGGCGGCGTTCGTGGCGTTGGCGACGACGGAGAGGTTGTTGACGACGTTGTTGTCCGTGAGGTTATCAATGCAGTCGACCTTTTTGGAGACAAGGGTCTGCGCGCCGGTGGCGACCTCGGAAGCATCCGTCACGCCGACGTCGACGATCTCAAACCCGTAGGTCGGGGCGAGCTCCTTGAGCTTTGCGAGCTGGGAGACGGAGTTGGCCTCGCTCGTGGTGTACAGAACGCCGATGGTCTTGGCGTCCGGCATCATGGCGCGGATCATTTTGAGCTGGCCGTCAAAATTGAGGCTGTCGGAGGTTCCGGTCGCGCCGGTGCCGGGGTTTTCAAGGCTGGTCACGAGGCCCGCGCCAACGGGGTCGGAACACGCGGAGAAAACGACCGGGATGCCCTTGTCCTTGGCGGCGCCGTAGCAGGCGGTCGCGGACGGGGTGGCGATGGCGATGATGATGTCGTCGCCCTCGGAGACGAAGTTCGTGGCGGCGAGGTTGTTCGTTTCGGTCTCGCCCTGGCCGTTTACAAAGTCGATGGTGCAGTTCTCGCCATCGACATAGCCCTGTTCCTTGAGGCCGTCGAGAATGCCCTTGTAGCAGTCGTCAAGACTCGCGTGGGTCGCGTACTGCAAAATGCCGATCTTGACCTTTTCGCCGGAGGCGGAGCCGTCCGCCGAGGCCGATGCGGATGGCGACGTTGCCGTTTTACCGCCGCAGGCGGTGAGGCCGAGGGCGAGGGTCGCCGCGAGGACGACTGCTGTGAGTTTCTTTGACTTTTTCATGTTCTTTTCCTCCAAATATTTTTTTGTTCGGGTGTGATGGAGGCCTTTCCGGGAGCCGATTTCGGAGTAAAAAAAATCGCCCCTGTCCCACCTATGGGACAAGAGCAAAACTCCTGCGATACCACCCAAATTGACGCTTTCGCGTCCACTCGCTGCACGCACCATCATGCGTGTCCCCAACGGATAACGGGAGGGGATGACCCGTCGACTCCTACTCGGCTCTCGCCTTTCAGGCCGCCCTCGGAAGTCCATTCGCCGAGCCGCCGCCCATCCGCATCCCACCGCCGCGGACTCTCTTTGGAACAGCTTGTGCCGGTTACTTCTCTTCGTCACAGGTTTTAGTGATTTAACTTGGCTTCATTATAGCAGACCTTTTTCGGAAGTCAAGTACGTTTTTCGATTTTGGCGAAAGGTGACAAAAAGGCGCGGCAATGTTGCCGCGCCTTTTGGGGCTATTATGTACCGGCTGGGACCTCAACGGCTTCCTCCGTTTCGGGGTGCTTCGCTTTCCAGACCGACCACAAGGTAATCGTCACGATCACAACCGAACCGCCCGCAAGGGCGCGGGGGCCGGGGGTCGCGCCGTCGAGCAGGAAGACCCACAGCGGGTTCAAAAGCGGCTCCACCGCGCCGAGCAAACAGCAGGCCAGCGGCGGGCAGTTCGCGGCGGCCTTGGCGAGCAGGACATATGGGATGCCGAGCTG
>JAKOSQ010000140.1 GCA_029777215.1 Bacillota bacterium | reverse complement strand
TGCAGGACAGGAAAAATGCGCATGTATTTACTGCAGATTGACCTAAACGCAGCAATGTGTGAAAGCGCAAAACAGCGGATGCGACAAAGTTTCCCCGCATCGGCCGTTTTTTCTTGAATTGTCGGGCTTTCATGATAAAATATTAAATTAATCCTACAAATGAATTTGAAAGAGAGCGTGAATACCGTGGAAAAGATCAGATTTGAAAAAGCCGCCGTTTTGAAGGAGAAACCCTCAACTGACGGTATTCCTTTCGGCAAGTATTTTTCCGATCACATGTTCCTCATGGACTATGACGAGGGGAAGGGCTGGCACGATCCGCGCATTGTTCCCTTCGCCGATTTTCAGCTCTCTCCGGCAGCGGTCGTCTTCCACTACGCACAGGAGATTTTTGAGGGCATGAAGGCCTACCGCAACGAAAAGGGCGAAGTCCTTCTCTTCCGCCCGATCGAGAACGCCCGCCGTCTCAACAGTTCCGCCGAGCGTCTGTGCATCCCGCAGATTCCGGAGGAAGACTTCCTCACCGCCGTCAAGACGCTGGTCGAAATCGAAAAGGACTGGGTCCCGTCCGAGCCGAATACCTCGCTCTACATCCGTCCGTTCATCATCGCCACCGCGCCGCAGCTCGGCGTGCACGCGTCCGAGAGCTATCTGTTTTCAATCATCCTCAGCCCGGTCGGCAGCTACTATAAAGAGGGCCTCAACCCCGTGAACATCATGATCGAGGACGCGGACGTCCGCGCGGTCCGCGGCGGCACCGGCTACACGAAGTGCGGCGGCAACTACGCCTGCTCCATCCGCGCCGGCGAACGCGCCGAGAAACAGGGCTTCTCGCAGGTCCTCTGGCTCGACGGCGTCACCCGCCGCAACATCGAGGAAGTCGGCTCGATGAACGTCATGTTCAAGATCAACGGTACCGTCGTCACGCCGAAGCTCACCGGCAGTGTCCTGCCCGGCATCACGAGAAAGTCCTGCATCGAACTGCTCAAAGACTGGGGCTACAAGGTCGAGGAGCGCGAGTTCTCCGTCGACGAGCTCGGAGCGGCCGCCAAGAACGGCACGCTCGAGGAGGCCTGGGGCACCGGCACCGCCGCCGTCGTCTCGCCGATCGGCGAGCTGAGCTACGAGGGCCAGGATTACCACATCGGCACCGGCATCGGCGAGCTCACCCAGAAGCTCTACGACACGCTCACCGGCATCCAGTGGGGCAAAATTCCCGACACCAGGGGCTGGTCCGTCAAGGTCTGCTGAACGCAAAAAAGGCTCCGAAGCTTCGGAGCCTTTTTTGCGTCACATTTTCAGATAGTTTTGTCCCCCGTATGCAGAGTTACCTGCATGCGGGGGACGCGCTTAGTTATGGAGGAGAGGATTTATGGAAGGAAACGATGAGTATCAGTTTTGGGGAGGAAGCTTTACTGGCCGCAATTTTCGCCGACGGGCTTCAAGAGCTCGGAGAGCGGCTTGCGCTTCATTTCTTCCTCGATGACCTTCTGGATGCGGCTGAGCTCCTTGTGCACCGCACAGGTGCCGTCACGATTGTTCGCACAGTCATATCCGGGCTCAAGGCATTCCGTGAGAAGCATTTCCTCGTCGAGCGCATCGAAAAGATCGTAAAGGTAAAGTTCGTCGACCGGTCGGGTGAGGATGTAGCCGCCCTCAACGCCGCGCCGGGATTCCACAACGCCCGCCTTGGAAAGCTTCCGCAGCATTTTGTAGGTGATGGCCTGCTGCATGTTTTCCCGTTCCGCAATTTCCCGCGCCGAAAGCTGTCCGCCCCGGTGCAGAGCCCGCACTACACGGATCGCGTAATCTGTCTCTCGCGTGATGAGCACTGTTTACGTCCCCCAGTCATTCTTTACTTTCTGCGTTCAGTATAACAAGCTATTTTTATTTGTCAATAGAAACTGTACACTTTTAGTATCTTTTATATGTAACGACCATGAACCGCGTTCGTTTTGCAGCAATATATACAACAATGGCACAGCGTTCGGGCATTCCCGCCCTGCCGTGCCATTATTTGTAATCATTTTCCGGTCCCGGTCTGAATCGAAACGATATCGAGACTGCCGTACTTTTTGCGGAGTGCGGGCTTTTCAATCTTGCCGGTGGGGTTGCGGGGGACCTTGTCGAAGATGATCTCGCGCGGGCGCTTGTAGCGCGGCAGGGCCTCGCAGAAGGCGTTGATCTCCGCTTCGGTCGCGGTGACGTCGGGCTTGAGCTCGATGATCGCGCAGGGGATCTCGCCAAGGCGCTCGTTCGGGCGGCCGATCACGGCGACGTCCTTGATCATGTCGTTTTTGCGCAGGAAGTCCTCGATCTGGACGGGGTAGAGGTTCTCGCCGCCCATGACGATAACGTCCTTCTTGCGGTCGACAAGCCAAATGAAGCCGTCCGCGTCCACGCGGGCCATGTCGCCGGTCCAGAGCCAGCCGTCCTCGGACAGGGACTCCTTCGTGGCCTCCGGGTTTTTGTAGTAGCAGACCATGACGCCGGGACCGCGCACCGCGAGCTCGCCGACCTCGCCCTGCGGGACCTCCCTGCGGTCGCTGTCGACGACTTTCGTCTCCCAGCCGTAGCCCGGAACGCCGATCGCACCGACCTTGTGGATGTTTTCAACGCCGAGGTGGACGCAGCCGGGTCCGATGGACTCCGAGAGGCCGTAGTTTGTGTCGTACTGGTGGTTGGGAAAGTATCTGCGCCAGCGCTCGATGAGGGAGGGCGGCACCGGCTGCGCGCCGATGTGCATGAGCCGCCAGGCGGAGAGGTCATAGTCTTCAAGCTTCACATCGCCGCGGTCGAGTGCGTCCAAAATGTCCTGCGCCCACGGCACGAGCAGCCAGACGTTCGTCGCGTGCTCTTCGGACGCGGTGCGGAGGATGGTCCTGGGACTGATGCCGCGCAGCAGCACGCTCTTGCTGCCGGAGATGAGGCTGCCGAACCAGTGCATCTTCGCGCCGGTGTGGTAGAGCGGCGGCATGCAGAGGAAGCAGTCGCCGCGCTGCTGCCCATGGTGCTTTTTCTCAGCGACGGCAGAGTGCATCAGCGCGCGGTGCTTGTGCAAAATGGCCTTCGGGAAGCCGGTCGTGCCGGAGGAGAAGTAGATCGCGGCGTAGTCGTCGTCCGTGAGCGAAATGCGCGGGTTGCGGGAGGAGCAGTAGTACATGAATTTGTAGTAGCTGTCCGCCCAGTCGGGGCAGTCCGAGCCGACGTAGTAGAGCTTTTTCACCTTCGGCAGCTGGTCCTTGACTTCGTTTACGCGGTCGATGAATTCGTGCCCGAAGACGAGCAGGGAGCAGTCCGCGAGATCAACGCAGTATTTGATCTCGTCTGCAGTATAGCGGTAGTTGAGTGGCACGGCGAGCGCGCCGGACTTGAGGACGCCAAAGTAGATCGGCAGCCACTCAAGGCAGTTCATCAGAAGAATGCCGACCTTGTCGCCCTTCTGGACGCCGTTTGCCAGCAGGAGATGCGCGAAGCGGTTGGCGCGGCGGTCAAAGTCCTGCCAGCTCAGCTCGCGGCGGTAGGTGTTCTCCTGATAGTTCATCTCGACGAGGGCATATTCCTTCCACGAGGTCTTGGCCTCGCTGTTTTCGTGTTCGGGGTTGATCTCGACGAGCGCGGTCTCGTCCGGCCATTCGCGCGCGTTCCGCTCCAGAAATTCTGTGATTGGCATGATGCAGTCTCCTTCATCTATCGTTAAATTGAATTTGGCATAAAAAAAGCGCCCTTCGTATCCGAAGGGCGATCGTAAATCGCGGTACCACCTTGGTTCGCGGCCTGCTCGCGCAGGGCCGCCTCGAGCTCTCTTCCAGCATGAAGCCGTGCAAAGAGCCGGCGGATTAACGCCCGCCGGACGCCGCAGCCTACTCATTGCTTTTCAGTGCGGGGCTAAAGGATGTATTCGCCTTGGCTCTCCGCGCGCCTCTCATCGACCGGCAGCTTTCTGTGCGGAGGAAGGAAAAGGGTACTTCTTCCTCATCATCGCTTTTATGTGTTGAATTGTACATATCATAATCAAAACCGCCGCCATTGTCAAGCGGACGTCCGATTTTCGTCAGAAGCGACAACAACTGTGCCGCTTTCTCGCACTGCTTCCGTGATTATTTGAGCTATGCGCCGCCGGCAGCCAGATTTCCGATCTGGCCGGACGCGTCAAAAAATTTGGCAAATAAATCAATGACAGCGGCCGTGTTTTCTGCTATGATAGAGACATATTAAAACTACACGCGGCGGG
>JAKOSQ010000139.1 GCA_029777215.1 Bacillota bacterium | reverse complement strand
CACCTGGTGCGACCCGGTCCCGGACCAGCCCGGCTACTGCGACGACGCGTGGTTCTGGGTGAGCGACAACTACCTCAAGACCTGCAGCGAACCGAGGACCTTCGACATAGATACAACGTCGAAAGCGGCATGAATAAACACGCGCAGACGAAACCGTCTGCGCGTGTTTTTACAGCGCTATAAACGTCGGGACGTGCCCCATCGCGGGGATGACCTTCTCGAAGAGGTCTTCCGTCTTGAATTTCAGACTGCTCGTATTGACGCAGGGGTGGCAGGCGAAATACGCCTGCCCTTTTAAATCGCGGTCCATCAGCAGACGGACGCGGTTTTCTCTGTCGCTCATGAGACCCAGAATGCTCACGCTGCCGGGGCGGAGGTCGAGAAATTCCGTCATGTATTTTTCGTCCGCAAAGTGCAGGCGCGCGACCCCGAGCTGGGGCGAGACGACCGAGGTTTTGAAGGGCTTGTCCGCCGGCATCACCAGCATGTAAAAGACCGTCTCCTGCCGGTTGCAGAGAAAAAGATTTTTGCAGATGCGCGTTTTGAGCGCCGCAGCGCGCTCTTCACAGACGGCCATCGTGTCCGCCGGTTCGTGGTCGACGCGCTGATATTCGACGCCGAGCGCGTCGAGAAAATCGTAGCAGCGGACCTCTTGCGGGATGCGCCCCGCGCAGTCGGCGGGCCGTCCGGTACAAAGCTCCATAAAAACATCTCCAATTTGTTCAATACCGCCAAGAATAGCACCTTTCGCCGCGCATTGCAAGGCTCCGCGTTGCTTTCCCCCGGCAGAGCGCTTATAATATAGGCAGCTTGAAACAGTGAGGCGCGGCATGGATTTTCCCTTTTCCAACGACAACAAGCGTTACCACACGCTCGCATACGAAAACGCCTGCCGGGGCCAAAAGCAATATAAGGCCGCGCTCGATGCGGGCCTGACCTGCCCGAACCTCGACGGCACGAAAGGCACCGGCGGCTGCCTTTACTGCGACGGCGGCAGCGGCTACTTCACGGAGAGCGCCGCCGTCCCAATTACGAAGCAGCTCGACGACGAGCTCGCGCGCATCCGCGCAAAGACGCCGGGGGCCGGGGCCGTGGCCTACTTTCAGGCGCACACGAACACCTACGCGCCCGCGCCCGTTCTGCGGGAGCTTTTCACGGCGGCGCTCGCGCACGAGGGCGTATGCGGCCTCGCGGTCGCGACGCGCGCGGACTGTCTGCCGCCGGACGTGCTGGACCTGCTTTCGGAGTTCAACGAAAAAACGGAGCTCACGGTCGAGCTGGGCCTCCAGACCGTCTTCGACGACACGGCGGCGCGCATCAACCGCTGCCACGCTTACGCCGACTTCCGCGCGGGCTATGCAGCGCTCCGGGCGCGAAACATCCGCGTGACCGTCCACCTCATTGACGGCCTGCCCGGCGAGACGGCGGAGCGGATGGTCGAAAGCGCGCGGACCCTCGGGTGGCTGCGGCCGGACGGGGTCAAGCTCCACCTTCTGCATGTCATCCGCGGCACGGCGCTGTGCGCGCTGTATGAGCGCGGAGACTACGTCCCGCTCACGCGGGAAGAATATATCGACATTGTCGTGCGCCAGCTCGAGGTTCTGCCGCCCGAGACGGTGATCGAGCGCCTGACCGGTGACGGCGACCGCCGCACCCTCGTCGCGCCGCTCTGGAGCCGGGACAAGCGCCGCGTACTCGGCGGCATCGACAAGGCCCTTGCCGAGCGGGATACATGGCAGGGAAAACTTTTTGAGGAGGGAGACGCATGAGCCTTTTCACCTGTCCACTCTGCGGCGGGGCGCTCGCGCGGGAAGAGCACAGCTATCTGTGCCCGGCGGGCCACTGCTTCGATATCGCGTCCGAGGGCTACGTCAATCTCCTTGTGGCAAACCAGAAGCATTCGAAGGACCCCGGGGACGACCGGGACATGGTCCGCGCAAGGAACCGCTTCCTCTCCGGCGGCTGGTACGCCCCGCTGCGGGACGCCCTCGCCGAAAATCTCACCACCCTTGCACCCGAAAACGCCGCACTGCTCGACTGCGGCTGCGGTGAGGGCTACTACACCGCCGGCATCGCCGAAGCGCTCGCGGCGGCGCGCATCGACGCCCGGATCGCGGGCATCGACATCTCCAGATCCGCCGTGCGCCTCGCAGCAAAGCGGCTCAGGGGCGGCGAGTTTGCCGCCGCGTCCTGCTATCGGCTGCCGCTCGCGGACGATTCCGCCGATCTGCTGCTCGACTGCTTTTCGCCCCTCGCGCTCGATGAGTTTCGCCGCGTGCTGAAGCCCGGCGGGGCCTTTGTTTACGTTGTTCCGGCCCCGCGCCACCTCTGGGAGATGAAGCAGGTACTCTACGAAAAGCCCTATGAAAACCCACTGCTGATGCCGACGTACGACGGCTTTTCCCATGAGGACAGCGTCAGCGTCTCGCGCCGCCTGACGTTGCCCAATCAGGCGGCGATTGCGGACCTTTTCACGATGACGCCCTACCTCTGGAAGACCCCGCGCGAGGGCGTCGAGCGACTGAAAACACTGGAAAGACTTGAGCTTGAGACCTCCTTTGACATCCACAGCTACCGGAAACTGTACCTCTGAAAATAATTTCAAATTTTTTTCGTAAAAAGGGCTTGCATTCTGCAAAAGACGTGCTATAATCAAAATCAGTAATGATAATCGTTATTGGTTGCGGAGGTCATTATGGCACAGAGACGATATTCAAAGCAGCGGGAGCTGATCTATGAGGCCGTGCGCGATACGAGTGAGCATCCCACGGCGGAGACAGTCTACCGTTGGCTGAAGCCGGACAATCCCGCGCTGAGTCTGGGAACGGTCTACCGCAACCTCAACCAGCTCGCGGACGACGGCAGCCTCCTGCGCTTACCCTTCCCCGTGGAGCGCTTTGACGCGAACACGGCGCCGCATCCCCATTTTCGCTGCCGCAAGTGCGGCAGAGTTTACGACCTTGAGGTGCTCGATTACGACCCCTCGCTCGACAAGATCGTCGAAAAAAAGAGCGGACACCGCATTGAGCGGCACGAGTTGCTGTTCACCGGCGTCTGCCTCGGCTGCACAGAAAAACAATAACCCCACAATATTTTTAAGGAGGATATCACTATGGAACTCAAGGGTAGCAAGACCGAAGCCAATCTCTGGAAAGCATTTGCAGGCGAGAGCCAGGCTCGCAACAAGTACACCTATTTCGCAGGCAAGGCCCGCAAGGAAGGTTATGAGCAGATTGCGGCGATCTTTGAGGAGACCGCGAACAACGAAAAAGAGCATGCAAAGCTCTGGTTCAAGGCGCTGGGCGGCATTGGCACCACGCCGGAGAACCTTGTCGCGGCGGCTGAGGGTGAGCACTTCGAATGGACCGAGATGTACAAGGAAATGGCCGAGACCGCAAAGGAAGAGGGCTTCATTGCCCTGTCCGACCAGTTCGCGGCTGTCGCCAAGATTGAAAAGTCCCACGAAGAGCGCTATGTGAAGCTCGCCGAGAACCTCGAGAACAACGAAGTCTTCAAGCGCGCGGGCGTCAAGGTCTGGTATTGCCGCAACTGCGGCCACCTCGAGTACGGCACGGAGGCCCCAGAGGTCTGCCCGGTCTGCGGACATCCGAGAGCGTATTTCGAGATCACGGCGGAAAACTATTGATTTAAAATGCGGGGAGCAAAGCTCCCCGCATTTTAAATCTGCCGGGGAAGCCTGCTGGTGCAGCCTTCCCCGGTAATTTTATTCTCGCGCTGCGGCGTTCGCAAAGTTGGGCGAGGGGCAGGGAGAAAAAAATATTTTGCGGGGGCGGGGAATGCTTTG
>JAKOSQ010000138.1 GCA_029777215.1 Bacillota bacterium | reverse complement strand
TGCCGTTGTAGTAGCCGTCCGTAAAGCCGGAGCGGGAGAAGGCCGCCTCGAGCTCCTGCAGCTCGCGCTCCGTCGGCTGCGTGCCGCTGCGGAGGGCGCGGGAGTAGATGCCCGTGACGATGGCGGAATATTCCGGGCGCTTCATGCGGCCCTCGATCTTGACGCATTTGACGCCTGCGTCCTCGAGCTCCGCGAGGTGCTGCACAAGGCAGTTGTCCTTGAGGGACAGGGGGTAGTCGTCCATGCGTCCGCCGAGCGAGTAGCGCATGCGGCAGGGCTGGGCGCACTCGCCCCGGTTGCCGCTGCGCCGGCCGATGACGGCGCTCATGTAACACTGGCCCGAGTGGCAGAAGCAAAACGCCCCATGGGCAAAGACCTCCAGCTCGATCGGCGAGGCCGCCGCGATGCGGCGGATGTCCTCGATACTCAGCTCGCGGGCGAGCACGGCGCGGGTCATGCCCAGCTCGGCGGCGGCCTGCACCCCGGCGAGCGAATGGACGCTCATCTGCGTGGACGCATGCAGCGGCATTTCGGGCACAGCTTTGCGCAGCACCCGGGCGAGGCCCAGGTCCTGCACCAAAATCGCGTCCGCCCCCGCGTCGCACGCGTGACAGGCGAGCTTCACAGCCTCGTCCATCTCGCGGTCGCTCACGAGGGTGTTGAGGGTCACATAGACCTTGCAGCCCCGAACACGACAATAGCGGACGGCGGAATCGAATTCGTCGTCCGTAAAATTTTTCGCGCCCCTGCGGGCGTTGAAGCCGCCGAAGCCGAGGTAGATCGCATCCGCGCCGTTCTGCACGGCGGCGACGACCGCCTCTGGATTTCCGGCGGGTGACAAAAGTTCAAGCATAGCGGCAAATTTGGCCTTTTAAAAAAGTGTGGTCGGTTCCTGCGCGGGCTGCGCGGACTGCTTTTTGGAGGAGGACTTTTTCTTCATGCTCTCCTTCATGTAGCGGTCGGCGAAATCCAGCGCCGTCATCGTGGCGCTGTCGAGAGCCGAAACGCTCGTATCGCGCTTGATCTCCAGCATTTTCGCCGTCACCATGTCGGCAAGCTGCTTGACATATTCGGGGTCCTCGTCGGTTCTGAGCATATATTCGTGTCCCGCGATCTCGATTGTAACATCCTTCATCATTTCGGCTTTACACCTCTTTCTTTTCTTTACTTTTTAAAAACAGAGCTGCGGTATCTTTTCAGTATAACACACAGTGCAAGCTTTTTCTCTCTTTTTGGGCGCGCGGGCCCGTAATCTATGTTATTATATCACACAGTGACGACTTGCTACAAGACAAAAATGATGATATAATCGCTGTATCACACGGTCCGCCCTCCGGGGGCGGTCCTTCGACTCTCTATCCAGCGCTACGGAGGAAAAAATGGACGACAAAAAATACAGCCTATCTGCCGGACGCAGTCTCGCGGTCCCGCTCGCGGACGCCGACGCGCTGCTCTCCGCCTGCGACGGGACGGTCGCCCTGCTCTACCTCTATGCCCTGCGCGCGGGCGACGGCTTTACGCCCGCCGCCGCCGCCAGAGCCCTGCGCCGGACGGACGCGGAGATCGCGAAGGCCCTCGAAAAGCTCTGCGCGCTCGGCATCTTCAGCGCCGGGACCGCGAGGAGCGCTTCCCTGCCCCAGCCGGCGGACGAGCTCCCCGAATACACCGCGGAGGACATCTCCCGCCGTGTCGGGGAAAACGGCGAGTTCCGCGCCGTCGTCGAGGAAACGCAGCGCATTCTCGGCCGCACGCTCACGGGCGCGGACCTCAAGACCCTTTTCGGCATCTACGACTACCTCCGTCTGCCGGCGGAGGTCATCTTCCTGCTCGTCAACCACTGCGTCGAGGACGCGCATGAGCGCCTCGGCCCCGGCCGTCTCCCTTCGATGCGCAGCATCGAAAAGGAGGCCTATGTCTGGTACAACCGCGAGATCCTCACGCTCGAGCGCGCCGAGGACTATCTCGCGCGCGAAAAGCGCCGCCGCGGCGAGCTTGCGGACATGAAGCGCCTGCTCCAGATCCGCGACCGCGGCTTCTCCCCCACCGAACGAAAATACGCCGAGAACTGGCTGGAGCTGGGTTTCCCGCTCGAAGCCGTCGCACTGGCGTACGACAAGACCGTCGTCAAGACCGGCGGCCTCACCTGGAAATACATG
>JAKOSQ010000137.1 GCA_029777215.1 Bacillota bacterium | reverse complement strand
GTTGAGGCCGCAGATGTGTTTTACGATCTCGCGCGGCGTTTTCGTCCAGTCGATCGGGCACATGTCCTTCGTGAGATGCGGGGCAAAAGTCGCCTCCTCCGCGTTTTGCGCAATGCGCGGGGCCTCGCCCGCGCCGATCGCGCGGACGGTCTTGACGAGCAGCGCCGCGCCGAGATCGCGCAAACGGTCAAAGAGCTCGCCGGCAGTCTCAAATTCACCAACCTCGGTCTCGCTCTTATAGATCATGTCGCCGCTGTCAATCTCAGTCGCGAGGTACATCGAGGTGACGCCGGCGGTCCTGTCGCCGTTTAGAACGGCCCACTGGATCGGGGCCGCGCCCCGGTATTTCGGCAGGAGCGAGCCGTGGATGTTGATGGTGCCGAGCGGCGGGACAGCCAGCAGGTCGTCCGGCAAAATGCGCCCGTAGGCTACGACGATGACGAGGTCTGGCTTTAGCGACTGCAAGTCCTCGAGCGCGGCGCCGTCCCGCATCTTGACGGGCTGAAACACCGGAATGCCGGCGCGGAGCGCGATCTCCTTGACAGGGCTGGCCGCGAGCTTCATGCCGCGGTTTTTAGGCTTGTCCGGCTGTGTGAAGACGCCGACGACGTCGAAGTCCTCGTCGAGCAGCTTTTGCAGGGACGCGGCGGCGAAGTCGGGCGTTCCCATGAAAACGATGCGCATTTTTGAAGGCCCCCTGTCAGTTGTTGTCGTATTCCTCGGGCTTGAGCATGCGGCTCGCGCGGGCGGTGAAGACGATGCCGTCGAGATGGTCGATCTCGTGGCAGAAGCAGCGGGCAGTCAGGCCCTCGCCCTCGACCTCAAAGCTGTTTCCGTTGCGGTCCTGTGCCTGCACGCGAACGTGGTCCGGGCGCTTGACGAGGCCGTATTTCCCCGGGAATGAGAGGCAGCCCTCAGGGCCGTTCTGCTCGCCCTCCCAGGCTACGATCTTCGGGTTCACAAGCTCGATGATCTTGTCGTCCTCGCCCTCCGGGACATTCGTCTCGATGACGATGACGGCGCGGCGCAGCGCGCCGACCTGCACGGCGGCGAGGCCCACCCCGCCGGACTGCAGCAGCGTTTCGCGCATGTCGTCGAGCAGGACGTGGAGTCTGTCGTTGAATTCGGTGACGGGGCGGCTGTGCTTTAAAAGGCGGTCGTCCCCGTCCTTGACAATGTTTCTCATGGCCATTAATTTTATCCCTCATTTGTGTTTTTATTGCTGGTTTGCGTTAATGTCGCCGTAGACGGTGACGCCCTTCAGGGACTTGTCCGCGCCGAGCTCGAGGATAACGCCGGAGAGCAGCTCACGGATGGCGCTGACGTCTGCGCTCTCGAGCGTGAGACGGTAGCGGAAGCGGTTGTTGACCTTCGCGACGGCGAGCGGCGCGGGGCCGAGCAGACGCGCATCCGCCCGGTTGCGGAGCTGACTTGTCAAAAGCTGCTTTGCGCGCGTGAGACAGCGGAGTACCTGCGCCTCGTTCTGACCGACGGCGGTGAGCGAAAACAGATCCGAAAACGGCGGGCACCACTGGAGTCTGCGCAGTTCCAGCTCGGATGTATAAAAGCTGTCGTAGTCCTGACTGGCGGCCTGCCGGATGACCTCGTTTTGCGGGGTGAAGGTCTGGATGACGGCCCTGCCCGGCTTCTCACCGCGGCCGGAGCGGCCGACGACCTGCGTAATCAGCGAAAAGGTCCGCTCGGAGGCGCGGAAATCGCCCGAGTAGAGCGACTGATCCGCCGAGAGCACGCCGACGAGCGTGACGTCCGGGAAGTCCAGTCCCTTCGTCACCATCTGCGTGCCGACGAGGATGGGGATTTTCTCATCCCGGAAGCGGTTCAAAATGGCGTCGTGCGAGCCGGCGCCCGCGACGGTGTCCGTGTCGAGCCGGAGAATGGGTGTGTCCGGAAAGGCGGCCTTGAGTGCTTCTTCGATCTTCTGCGTGCCCGCGCCGACAAAGTCGAGCGCGCCGCCGCAGTCCGGGCAGCACTCCCCGACCGTCTGGCTGTAGCCGCAGTAGTGGCACATGAGGCGGCCGTTCGCGCTGTGGTAGGTGAGACTGACGCTGCAGTGCGGACAGGAATAGGTGTAGCCGCACTCGCGGCAGGTGATGAGCTTATTGGTGCCGCGCCGGTTGAGAAACAGAATGCTCTGCTCCCCTCGCGCAAGGTTTTCTGCGAGCTCGTTTAAAAGCACGCTGCTGAGGTCCCCGCCGTTGCCGGCGCGGAGCTCCTTTTTCATGTCGACGATCTCGACCTTTGGCAGCGCGCGCTGATTGAAGCGTTCACTGAGCTCAAAAAAGGCGTAGCGCCCGGTTTTGGCCGCGTACATCGTGACGACGTTCGGCGTGGCGCTGCCGAGCAGCAGAAAAGCGCCGGTGTGCGCGCAGCGGAACTTTGCGACGTCGCGCGCATGGTAGCGCGGAGAATTTTCGGATTTGTAGGTGTCCTCCTGCTCCTCGTCGATGATGATGAGGCCGAGGTCCCGGACCGGGGCGAAGACGGCGCTGCGCGTGCCGATGACGACGCGGGCGTCGCCGTTTCGGATGCGCTTCCACTCGTCGTAGCGCTCGCCGACCGAGAGCGAGGAGTGCATGACGGCGATCTCTCCGCCGAAGTGGGACGAGAAAGTCTCGAGCATCTGCGGCGTGAGTGCAATCTCGGGCACGAGCAGGATGGTCGACTTGTTTTCTTTCAAAAGCGCATCGATGAGGCGGATGTAGACCGAAGTCTTGCCGCTGCCTGTGACGCCGTAGAGCAGTGCCGCGCCGGGCTTTCCGGCGGTCGCGAGCGACAAAATGCCTTCAAAGGCGCTCTGCTGCTGGGCCGTCAGCTCCGGGAGCGGACGGGCCTCCCCCTCGCGGTACTCGGGGCGGCGGAAGACCTCGACCTGTTCGATCGAGACGAGGCTGTCCTTTTCGAGCCGCTTCACGGTCGCGAGGCTCGCGCCGGTCATGTAGCGGACGTCTGTGAGCGTCGCGCCGTCGTAGTCCGCGAGAAATTCGAGGACGGCTGCCTGCGACGGGGCCGAGCGCTTTTTTGCGGCGGCTGCGTCCCGTGCCTCCTCCGCCGAGACAGCGAGGGCGACAAACGAGGCAGTCTTGTCCTTCACGCGGCGGCTGCCGCACTGCTCGGTCGTGACGACGCCCTTTTGCACGAGCGCGCGCACGGCGGAGCCGGGGTCTTCGTCCCCGAAGGCGAGCTCCAGCGCGCGCTGCTCACAGACGCCACCATTTGCAAACAGGACGTCGAGCACCGTTTTCTGCTTTTCGGAGCGCGTGACTTTGTCGTAGGCGTAAGAGCGGTCGACGCCCTCGGCAATGCGCACGACGGACGAGAGCTCATACCAGAGCCCCGCCGGCAGCATGGCCTTCACAGCGTCGTATACCGTGCAGAACCAGCGCCCGCGCATCCAGAGTGCGAGCTTTAAAAGCTCGTCCGAGAGCACCGGGGCCGTGTCGAGCACGGCGAGGACGCACTTGAGCTTTTCTGTTTCGCCGGAGCGCCCGAGCTCCAGAACGATGCCCTCCGTTTTGCGGTTGCTGCGCGAAAACGGCACGAGCACGCGCACGCCGCACTGCACGGCATTCGCGAGCTCGTCCGGCACAAGGTAGCTGTAGGGCCGGTCAATCTGGTAGTTCGCGGCGGAGACGGCGATCCTGGCGATCGTCTTTTCCACGTTTGAGACTTAAAGCTCGCTGCGGACGCTGATCTTGCCAGCGTAGATCTCGTCGATGGCGATGGAGACGGGCTTTTCGTCGAGCGGGATGCCCTCTTCCTCGGATTCGACGGAGAGCTCGCGCGCGCGGTGCGCGATCATGTTCACGAGCAGGTAGCGGCTGCCGACGCGGTCGACCAGCTCTTTCACAGGCGGATATAACATCATGATAAAGATACCTCCATATTCAGATAGTTTCTGCGGTTTGCCATTTTGCATTTTTCTGCGGTAATGATGGAACGCATCTCGTCAGCGGCCCGGTCGGGGTCGTCGTTGAGAACGACGTAATCGTAGTTGGTCGCCCGCTCGCATTCGCGGCGGGCCTGCATGAGCCGGCCCTGGATTTTTTCCTCGCTGTCCGTTCCGCGGGCGCGCAGACGCTTTTCGATCTGCGAAAAATCGGACGGGACAACGAAGATCAAAATGGCTTCGGGACACTGGGCCTTGATCTGGGCCGCGCCCTGGACCTCAATGTCGAAAAGAACGCTCTTGCCGGTCTTGAGACTCGCGAGGACCGGGGCCTTCGGTGTGCCGTAGCAGTTGCCGACGTACTCGGCGTGCTCTAAAAGCTCGCCATTTTCGACCATGGACTGAAATTTTTCCCGGGTCACGAAGAAATAGCTCTTGCCGTCGATCTCGCCCTCGCGGGGCGGACGGGTGGTTGCGGAGACGGAAAAGACGACGTCCGGGTCCTCCCGCATCAGCCTTGCAATGACGGTGCTCTTCCCTGCCCCGGACGGACCGGAGACGACGATCAGTTTGCCGCGTTCGCAGTCATTCATTTTCTGCCTCACCTCCGTTTTCGGGTTCGCTCTTGCCGCTCATGCGGCCGGCGACGGTCTCGGGCTGAATGGCGGAGAGGATGACGTGGCCGCTGTCCATGATGACGACGGCGCGGGTGCGGCGGCCATAGGTCGCGTCAATGAGCTGGCCGCGGTCGCGCACGTCCTGAATGATGCGCTTGATCGGCGCGGACTCCGGGGAGACGATCGCGATGACGCGGGAGGCGGAGACCATGTTGCCGAAACCGATGTTGATAAGCTTCAATGGAATTTCCCCCAAATCATTCGATGTTCTGAACCTGTTCGCGGATCTTTTCAATCTCGGACTTCATGTCGAGCACGGTCTGCGTGATCTCGACGTCGTTGCACTTCGAGCCTATGGTGTTCGTTTCGCGGTTGAATTCCTGCACGAGAAAGTCGAGCTTCCGACCAATCGGCTCCCTGGAAGCGATCATGCCGCGCATCTGCGAAATGTGGCTGCGCAGACGGACGGTCTCCTCGTCGGTGGCGATGTGATCGGCGTAGATCGCGGCCTCGGTGAGAATGCGGTTTTCGTCGAGCTGGGTGCCGCCGAGGATGTCGAGCATTTTTTTCGTCAGCCGCTCGCGGTATTCCGCGACGGTCTGCGGCGCACGCTCCTCGACAAAGGAGACGTGGGCCTCAATCGTGTCGAGGCGGGCGGAGATGTCGTCGAACATCTTCTGGCCCTCCCGGGCGCGCATGGCGTCAAAATCCGTGAGTGCGGCCTCGGTCGTTTCGAGGATGACGCGGAGGGCCTCGTCCTTGTCGAGGTCCTTTTTTTCGAGGGTCAGCACGTCCTGCAATCGGCAGAGCTCGTAGGCTGTGACCTCCGTGCGGATGCCGAGCGTGTCGCCGATCTTGTCGATGGCGGCCTTGTACTCGGCGGCGAGGGCTTCGTTGAAGATAACGGCGGTATCGTCGCCGCCGTCGGCTTCGAGATTGATGAAGACGTCCACCTTGCCGCGGGAGATGTGGCTCTGCACCGCAGTTTTGACCGCGTCCTCCGCAAAGAGAAAGCTGCGCGGCAGACGCACGGAGGCGTCGAGGTAGCGGTTGTTGACGCTTTTGAGCTCAACGGAGAGCTTGTAGGGCGGTTGGACGCTCTTGGCGCCGCCGTAGCCCGTCATACTTTTCATTCGTAATACGATCCTTTCCGCTGGAATTGAGGGCGTATCGCCCGCCCATGGCTATGTCAGACGCACATAGAAGGTGTAATTTCCGATCGCGCCGACGCCTGTGACGCCGTCGATATAGACTCTGGCCGGCGGCTCGAACACGCCGGTCGTGGTGCCGAGCCCGGAGAGATCGGCAACGACCCGGATGTTGTTGGCCTGCACGCTGTCGAGCTGCTGCGCGGTGCCGCGCAGGGTCACCTCGACGTTTTCCGTGACGATCGAGGCGGTCTTCCCGTCCGGCGTGTTGACGAGCGAGAGGTTCGTGACGCTGTATTTCCGCGTTTCAAGCCCAACGATCTCAATGGTCACCTTCGCGCTCGTGATACCTGTGACATTGGTAATGCCGTTGTCGAGGACGATCTTGAAGCTGTCCTCAAAGGTCTGCGCAAAGGAGCTCAGATCGACGGTGCCGAGCGAAATTTTGTTGAGGCCCGCGAGGGTGTCCGCGTCGCCGGCGACCGTGATCGTGGCGGGGTCGCAGGTGATCTTGACGTCCTCAGCCGTCGCGCCGCCGCCCTCCGCGAGGTCGACCGTGAGCGGGATCTCCTTCGTCGCGGTGACAGGGATGGTGACGGAGACGGTCTGCGGGTTCGCGGTCACGTTCGGGAGCTTGAGCTCCTTGCCGTTGGCGTCCATGAGCTTGTAGGGGGTGCTGGCCGTGATGGTCTTGCTGACGTTCTCGCCGCTGACCTCCGCCCAGACATAAGCCACGCGCTCGAGATCGCTCTCCGGTCCGTCGAGCGTGATCGACGACGGACTGAACTGCAGCGGCTGCGCCGCGAAGCCCTCCGCGACCGTGCCGGTGAACTTGCCGCTGACCTCAAAGCTGCGGACGCTGGTTTTGACGAGGTTGAAGGAGACACTCTTCGGCGTCATCGCCGTGACGCTGATGCTGCCGGTGTTGCTCCCGAGCGGGAACTGCACCGATACGGACTGGTTGTACATGCCCTCGGCAGTGAACTTCGAGACGTCCACATAGGCGACGATGTTGGAGCTGCTGAGCTTCGAGAGCTCGCGCCGCGTTGCCCGGATGCGGACGCTGACCGTGTTCGAGCTGATGTTCGCGACGACCAGCCCCTCGTTTTCGCGCAGCACGTCCTCGCCGTTGAAAACAACGCTGACGCCCTCGTAGGTCTGCTCGATCACGTCTCCCTGCGTCGTCGTGACGTAGACCCAGAGGAGAACGGAGGCGAGGAGAGAAACGAAGGCCCAGAATATTCTGCTGTCCCAAAGCGTATGCTTTGCTTTTCGCTTATCCATTCTTCTGGTTCCTCTTGAAGACTGATTTGAGCTTCGACGGTTTGCTCTCGTCTTCGAGCTTGTCCTCGATGATGAGATCGTTGCGAAGGATTTTTTCAAAGGTCTCCGGCGTCAGGTGGCGCTTGAGCATGCCGTCGATCGCGACGGAGATCGCGCCGGTCTCCTCCGAGACAATGGCGACGACGGCGTCCGAATGCTCGCTCATGCCGATGCCCGCGCGGTGGCGCATGCCAAGATCGCGGCTGATGTTCTGGTTGTTGGACAGTGGAAGCATGCAGCCGGCGGCCATGATGCGGCCCTCGGTGATGATGACCGCGCCGTCATGCAGCGGCGCTTTGTCGTAGAAGATATTTTTGAGGAGCTCCGCAGTCGTGTCGGAGTTGACGACGGTGCCGGTGGAGATCTGGCTGTCGAGCTTGTTGACGCGCTCGAAGACGATCAGCGCGCCGGTGCGGCTCTCGGACATCGCGGTGCAAGCGAGCACCGTCTGCGTGATGGCGGTCTCCATCGCCTGCACAGGCGCGTCCCCGCCGAGGAAGAAGATGAGGCCGCGGTTGCCGAAGCGCTCGAGCAGACGGCGGAGCTCTGGTTGGAAGAGGATGATGAGCGCAAGAAAACCGACCTCGACCGTTTTGGCGAGGATGAAGTGCAGCATCGTGAGATCGCACCAGTCTGAGATCCAGAGTGCGAGAAAGACGATGAAGACGCCCATCGCGAGCTTATTTGAATTTGTCTTTCTGAGCAGGCCGATCACCTTGTAGATGAGGTACGCGACAATGAGGATATCGATGATATCTGAAATGCGCGCCGACATCAGGTAGTGGATCGACCTGTTGATCGAAGTATCAAACTGCTCCATAAGACCCTCTGAGTGAAAAGAATGTCCCGGAACCGGCGGGAAAATCGGGATGGACTTCCGAAAATATACTCATACAAAATTATTATATAATACATTGCCGCAAATGGCAAACGCATATTGTCTTTTTTTAAGGCTCAGACAAAACTTTTTTGAAGATCGCCGCCGCGCGCCGCGTCTCCCCCACCGTGTTGAAGGGGGAAAAGCTCAGGCGCACGGTCCCCTGCTCGAGCGTGCCAACGGTCTCGTGCGCCGTCGGGGCGCAGTGCAGGCCCGCGCGGACGCACACGTCCGCGTCCCCGAGCTTTTCGGCGAGACGGTCGGCGTCCATGTGCGCGCTGCAAAGGGACAAGACCCCGCTCTGGGCTCCCCTGCCGCCGTCGTAAAACAGCGTGAGCTCCGGCAGAAGCGCAGCCCGCTGCGCGAAATCCGCCAGCAGCGCCTGTTCATGCGCGAGCACGGCGCCGGCCGGCAGCGCGGTGAGGTAGCGGACGCCCGCGTACAGCCCCGCAATGCCCGCAACGTTGTGGGTCCCGGCTTCGAGCCGGTCCGGGAGAAAGTCGGGCATGCCGGGCAGCGCGCTGTTGCTGCCGGTCCCGCCGCACAAAAGCGGCTTGCCCAAGTTTTTGCAGAGCAGAACGCCCGTGCCCTGCGGGCCGAGCAGGCCCTTGTGACCGGGCATGGCGATGAAGTCTGCGCCCAGCGCGGTGAAGTTGAGCGGGAGCGTGCCCGCCGACTGCGAGGCGTCGATGATGAGCGGCACGCCGGTCTCGCGGCAGAGCGCCGCGATCTTTTCAATCGGCAGAATGAAGCCGAAGACATTTGAAACATGCGTGCACACGGCGCACCTTGCCCCGGGCAGCGCCGCGCGAAAGGCCTCGACCGCCGCGCCCTGATCGAAGAGCGGCGAGCGCGCGACGACCACGTCCGCCCCGAGGTCGTAAAGCGGTCGGGTAACGCTGTTGTGCTCATAGCCCGAGACGACGACGCGGTCCCCGGGCGAGACGAGCGAGCGGATCGCAATGTTGAGCGCGTGGGTCGCGTTGCAGGTGAAAACGACCTGCTCCGGCGAGGGGACGTTAAAGAAGTCCGCGAGAAGCTCGCGGCAGTTGAGGACCGTGTCCGCCGCGCGCATGGCCGGGGCGTGACAGCCCCGGCCAGGGCTGGCCATCGTCGTGATCGCGTGGGCGACGGCGGCGGGCACACTTCGCGGCTTCTGCAGGGTGGTGGCGGCACTGTCAAGATAGATCCCGGAGCATTCACCTCGCTGAGACTGCCGTCCGCCGCCGCGACAAAGATGCGGCTCGGCCCGAGCCCGGCATCCCGCAGCGCGGTCAGCGACTTCGCGAGATTCTTTTCGGAGACCTTCACGCAGTAGCCACAGCCCTGCTTCGAGACACTCTTCGGCGCCTTGGTGATGACCGCCGTCACGCCGATGCGCTCGAGCGCGCGGGCGGCGCGCTGCGCGTAGGTCAGCGAGCGGCACATGAGAAGATAATGAAGCATAGAAATGTTCCTTCCGACCGGCGGATTAACCGCTGGCAACGGACGTGCCGGGTACCGGTCTGAACCATTCTATGCTTCGCGCGGCGCAAAGTTCAGCGCAAGCTGCGCGCGGGGCCGTTTTTTACCTGTGCTCAGCGCAGCAGCGCGACGGCCTGGGCGGCGATGCCCTCTCCCCTGCCGGTGAAGCCGAGGCCCTCCTCGGTCGTCGCCTTGACGCTGACCTGTCCGGGGTCGACGCAGAGCGCGGCGGCGATGTTCCCGCGCATCTGCAGAATGTGCGGCGCGAGCTTCGGCGCCTGGGCGAGCACGGTCGCGTCGACATTTTCGATCTCCAAGCCCGCTTCGCGCACGCGCCCGGCGACGATCTTCAGCAGCGCGAGGCTGTCCGCACCCTCGTAAGCCGGATCGCTGTCCGGAAAGAGCTTGCCGATGTCCCCGAGCGCGGCCGCGCCGAGCAGGGCGTCCATGAGCGCGTGGACGAGAACGTCCGCGTCCGAGTGGCCGAGCAGGCCCTTTTCATACGGAATTTCCACGCCGCCGAGGATCAGTCTTCTGCCCTCGACGAGGCGGTGGACGTCGTAACCCTGACCGATCCTCATACGCGCTCCTTCCGCGCGGCGAGAATCGCCTCGGCAAAGCTCAGGTCAAGCGGGGTCGTGATCTTGATGTTCTCCTCGCTGCCGGCAGTGAGGTGCACGGGGTAACCGAGCGCTTCGAGCGCCGAGGCGTCGTCCGTCACGGGAAGGTCCTTTTGCAGGGCGTTCGTGAGCGCGCCTTTGATGAGCGCCGGATCGAAGACCTGCGGCGTTTGCGCGCAGAAAGCGGTTTTGCGCGGCGGCGTTTCGGTGACGATGTCCTTTTCCGCGAGCTTCACGGTGTCCCGCGCGGGGATCGCCGGAACGGCGGCGTGATACCAGCGCGCGCCGTCGATCGCGTCCTCGACGATCTGCCGCGTCACGAGGGGACGCGCGCCGTCATGGATGGCGATGAGCTTAGCGCGGCGGTTTGTTTCGGACACACCGCTGAGCGCGGACTCGACGCGCGTGTCACCCCCGACAACGACCTTCGCGACTTTCCCGAAGCCGCAGCGGTCGCAAAGCTCCGCGATTTTGAGAAGGCCGTCCCGCGGCGCGACGACGACAATCTCGGAGACGGACTCGCAGGTCTCGAACACCGAGATCGTGCGCGCAAGGACGGGCTCGCCGTCGAGCAGCGCAAAGAGCTTGTCGCTGCCGAAGCGCTCGGACGAGCCGGCCGCAACGACCACGACAGAGCAGTTAAATTCCTCACCTTTTTTTTGAAACAGGCTCATTTTTACAGACCTCCGTTTTGAAAAATGCCTTGAAAATCAAAAAAAGGCCACGCCGGCGCTGATTTGCGCGCGCCGACGCCGCCTGAAGTGCAATTTTAGGAGACTGCGAGGTCCAGCCGCTTTTCGACTTCCTCGTAGCTCGCGCTCTCGGACAAAACGATCTCGGAAATGAAGATCTGCTTGGCGGAGTGGAGCATTTTCCGCTCGCCGGTAGAAAGCCCCTTGTCCGTGTCGCGGAGCATCAGGCCTTTTATGACGGATGCGACCTCAAGGAGGTTCCCGCTTTTAATCTTCATCATGTTTTCCCGATAGCGCTTGTTCCAGTTCGTGTTCATATTGATCTCCAGCGAGGAGATGGATTTCAAAATGTTTTCCGCTTCGGCCGGCTGAATGATCGGCCGGACGCCGATAACATCAGTGGACTCGACCGGAATCATGACCTGCATGTCGCCGACGGGAAGTTTCATGACATAGTAGTCTTTCTCCGCGCCGTCAACCTTGCGTTTGACGATGCTGTCAATCACTCCCGCACCGTGCATGGGGTGCGCGATCCTGTCTCCAACGCTGAACAAAACGATCCCTCCCGTCAAAATGCTTAGTTTATGTTTTAATATTATTAATTATACACGAAATTTCAAAAATTAGCAAGGATATTGCGAGAAAATAAATCTGAACAATAAATTTTCGCAACTTTCGCGGAAAATTCAGAAAAATGCCGACATAAAGAGACCCCGGCCGCTTTTACGCAGCCGGGGCGATAAAGCTAATTTGGAGCTTACTCCGTGACCTCGTGATCGGGGGCCTGACCCTTGGCTTCGCCGTTGGCGTCGATCTCATAGACGACCGCGTCGCCCTGGGGCTGGCTGTTGCGCTGCTCGCGGCGGTCCTCATGCTCGCGCTCCGGTCTGGCTTCCGGCTCGAGAAGGGCGCGGATGCTCAGGGAGATCTTCTGCTTGTCGGTGTCGATGGCCGTAATCTTCGCGTCGACCGCTTCGCCAACGGAGAGGACTTCG
>JAKOSQ010000136.1 GCA_029777215.1 Bacillota bacterium | reverse complement strand
GCAGCCGGGACCTTCGGCAGACCGGGCATCGTGAGGATGTCGCCCGTGTAGGCGACGATGAAGCCCGCGCCCGCGCAGACCTTCAGCCGACGGACGACCACCGTGAAGCCCTCCGGCGCGCCGAGCTTTTTCGGGTTGTCAGAGAAGCTGTACTGCGTCTTGGCCATGCAGATCGGCAGGGAAGAGAAGCCAAGCTCTGTCAGCCGCGTAGCCTGCTTTTTGGCCTCCGGCAGAAAATCGACGGCCTCGGCACGGTAAACCTTTTTGCAGATGTCCGTGATCTTCTGCTCGACGCTCTCCTCGGGCGCGTAGGCATAGCGGAGCGCCGCGGGCTGCGCGCAAAGGCGCACGACCTCTTGTGCGAGGGCCGTGCCGCCATCGCCGCCCTTTTCCCAGACCTCGGAGAGCGCGACGGCGACGCCGAGCTTTTTACACTCGCGCTCGATGAGGGCGAGCTCCGCCTCGGTGTCCGTCGGGAAGCGGTTGACCGCGACGACGCAGGGGAGGCCGAAAACGGTCGTGATATTTTCGATGTGGCGCAGAAGGTTCGGCAGACCGCGCTCGAGCGCCGCGAGGTCCTCGGTCCCGAGAGCGTCCTTCTGCGCGCCGCCGTGGTGCTTGAGCGCGCGGGCCGTCGCGACGATCACGACCGCCGAGGGCGCCAGATCCGCCGCGCGGCACTTGATGTCGAAGAACTTTTCCGCGCCGAGGTCCGCGCCGAAGCCGGCCTCCGTGACGACGTAGTCCGCGAGCTTGAGGGCCATTTTCGTCGCGAGCACGCTGTTGCAGCCGTGCGCGATGTTTGCGAACGGTCCCCCGTGAACCAGCGCGGGCGTGTGCTCGAGCGTCTGGACGAGGTTCGGCTTGAGGGCGTCCTTCAAAAGCGCCGCCATTGCGCCGGCGGCCTTGAGGTCGCCCGCCGTGATCGGCCGGCCGTCGAAGCTGTAGGCGACGATCATGCGCGCGAGGCGGGCCTTCATGTCCGTGATCGAGGTCGAAAGGCAGAGCACTGCCATGACCTCGCTCGCGACGGTGATCTCAAAGCCGTCCTCGCGCGGGCAGCCGTTTTTCTCCCCGCCGAGACCGGAGACGATCTTGCGCAGCTGGCGGTCGTTCATGTCCACCGCACGCTTCCAGACGACGCTCTTCGGGTCGATGCCGAGCTCGTTTCCCTGCTGGATGTGGTTGTCGAGCATCGCGGCGAGGAGGTTTGCCGCCGCGCCGATCGCGTGAAAGTCGCCGGTGAAGTGGAGGTTGATGTCCTCCATCGGGATGACCTGGGCATAGCCGCCGCCGGCGGCCCCGCCCTTCATGCCGAAGACCGGGCCGAGCGACGGCTCGCGCAGCGCAACACACGCGCTTTTTCCGATGCGGCGCAGGCCGTCGGCGAGGCCGACGGTCGTGGTGGTTTTGCCCTCGCCCGCCGGGGTGGGCGTGATCGCCGTGACAAGAATGAGCTTCCCGTCCGGCCTGTTTTCTTTTAAAAACGGCAGTGCGATCTTGGCCTTGGCCGTGCCGTACTGTTCGAGATATTTGGCGTCGATGCCGCAGTTAGCGGCAATCTCGGCGATCGGCAGGGGCTGCGCCTCTTGGGCGATCTGGATGTCGGTTTTGTATGTCATGGGCTTCGTTCCTTCCGTTTTGTCTGTATGAACATTAATGATAGTTTATTTTGTGCAAAAAATCAAGAAGCCCCGCGCTTTTGCTTGCGTTTTTCTTTAGCGCGGTATAAAATTAAATACCGCAGCCACAGCTGGGCGCAGCGGAGGAGGAATAGTCATGGACGCGAAAGAAGAACCCGTGCTGACAAAGGCACAGAGCCGCTGGATGGCGATCAAATTCGTCCTGTTTTCGATTTCTGCCGGCGTCATCGAGGCCGGGTCTTACTATATTTTAAACGAATTCACCCACATCGATCAGTACACCAATCTGGACGAGGTCTTCGGCAACGAATACGGCCTGACCTACTTCATCGCGCTGGTGCTCTCGGTGGTCTGGAACTTCACGCTCAACCGGAAGTTCACCTTCAAGTCCGCGGCGAACGTCCCTGTGGCGATGCTCAAGGTCTTCGGCTACTACTGCGTGTTCGCGCCGCTCTCGATTTGGTGGACCGTATCGCTGACGAACGCGGACGTCAACAAATATCTTGTCCTGCTCGGCACCATGGGTGTGAACCTCTGCACCGAGTATCTCTTCACGCGCTATGTCGTCTACCGCCACCAGCTCTACACAAGCGAAGAAGGGCAGCGCGATTTGGAAAACCGGCAAAGCGACAAATAAGCCTCACTGCAAAGGACGGTCCTCATGGAACTCAACCGCAAAAACACCAAAAAAATCATCTTCATTCTGTGCTTCACGATCACCTTCTGCCTGTTCCTGATACACATCGGGGACGTCTGGGGCGCGATTGTCGGCATTTTTGACGTCCTTTTGCCCGTCATCATCGGCTTTTGCTTCGCCTTCATCGTGGACCCGGTCGTCGGTTTTTTTGAGCGACGGGTGTTCTATGCCCTGCCGAAACGCTATCCCGTCCACGGAAAGGGTACGGCCCGGGGCCTGTCCATTTTGCTCACGCTGCTGCTCGTCGCGGGCTTTATCGCGCTTTTCTTCCACATCGTCGTGCCGGAGGTCGAGGACGCGCTCGCGGTCGTGTCAAATACGCTGCCGGACTCCTCGGCAAACTTCGTGACGGACATCAACGCCGCGCTGACGCGGCGGCACATCAACGTCCAGATCCCGGCGGAAAAGCTCTCAGACTGGAACGCCCTGCTGACCTCCGCCGCCGACTGGCTGCAGAAAGCGCTGGGCTTCGGCTCAGTCGACTCCCTGCTGGAAACGGCGAAGACCGTGCTCTCGCGCTTTATCACGGGGCTGTTCGGCTTCATCATCTCGATCTACACCCTCGCGCAGAAGGAGCGCATTGACCGCGCGCTCAGGCGCCTCATCCGCGCCTACACCAGCGAAAAGACCGCCGCGCGCATCTTCCGCATCAACGAGCTTGTGCGCGTATCCTTCCGCAACTTCATCACCGGGCAGGTGCTCGACGCGCTCATCATGGCGGCCCTGTGCTTCATTGGCATGGAAATTTTCCGCTTCCCGTACGCGGGCGCGGTGTGCGCGGTCGTCGGCGTGATGGTCCTTGTCCCGCAGGTCGGCTCGTGGATCGCGGGCACGATTGGTGCGCTGCTCTCGCTCACGCAGAGCTTCACGGAGGCGCTGCTCTTCGTCGTGTTTTATGAGACGCTGGTCCAGATCAAGATCAACGTCATCAGCCCCAAGGTTGTCGGCAAGGTCACGGGCCTGCCGGGCATTCTGGTGCTCATCTCGGTCATTGTCGGTGGCAACATCGCGGGAGTTGTCGGCATGCTCATCGCGGTGCCGATCTGCTCGATCGTGGTCGTGCTGCTGCACGATGACATCAACCGCCGCCTCGCGTGCAAAAAGCCCGCCCCCGCCGCCGTCTCCGCAGCGCAGGCGCCGGTCAAAAATATGGAAAAATAAAAACCAATGGCTTCGGGAGGTTCCCTCGCGAAGCCATTAAAGTTAATCAGTCAAAACGATCCGAAGGCATGTTTTGACTGATTAAAATGGGAGGCCGCTTGCGGCCTCCCGTTTTGGTTTTCTTATTCGCCCATGAAGCGGTTCTTCGCTGCATAGTGCGTGTGGAGGAGGTGGTGGGCCTTCTCGCTGCCCGGCTTTTCGAGGTAGGTCTTGTAGACCTCCTTGAGCACCGGGTTGTCGTGCGACTTGCGGAGGGTCTTGGCCTCGTCCTCGCTGTAGAGCGCCTTGGCGCGCAGCGTGCGGACGTCCACATTGTTGCGGACGGAGGCGGGGACGATCGGCTGGCCGCCGCCGTTGACGCAGCCGCCGGGGCAGCACATGATCTCGATGAACTGGTAGTTCTTCTCACCGCGCTTGACGGACTCGAGCACTTCCTTGGCGTTCTTGAGACCGGAGGCGACGGCGACGTTGAGCGTCAGATCGCCGACATGGTAGGTCGCTTCCTTGACGCCCGCGATGCCGCGGACTTCCTTGAACTCGAGCGGAGCGGCGCTGTCGCCGGTGATCCACTCGGCTGCCGTGCGCAGGGCGGCCTCCATGACGCCGCCGGTTGCGCCGAAGATGACGCCCGCGCCGGTGGAGATGCCGAGCGGCTCGTCGAAGACCTCATCCGGGAGGTTCACAAAGTCGATGCCCGCGCGCTCTATCATGCGGCCGAGCTCGCGCGTCGTGAGGGCGACGTCGACATCCGGCACGCCCATGGCGGACTGACCGTCGCGGCCGCGCTCAAACTTTTTGGCGGTGCAGGGCATGATGGAAACCATGTAGATGCTCTTGGGGTCGATGCCGAGCTTGTCCGCGTACCAGCTCTTGGTGAGGGCGCCGAACATCTGCTGGGGGGACTTGCAGGTCGAGAGGTTCGGGATGAATTCGGGGTAGTAGTGCTCGCAGTAGTTGATCCAGCCGGGGGAGCAGGACGTGATCATCGGCAGGGTTCCGCCGGTCTTGATGCGCTCGACGAGCTCGTTTGCCTCCTCGACGATCGTGAGATCGGCGGAGAGGTTCGTGTCGAAGACGTCATCAAAGCCGAGGCGGCGGAGGGCCGCTGCCATCTTGCCCTCGACATTCGTGCCGATCGGCATGCCGAAGCACTCGCCGAGGCCGGCGCGGACGGACGGCGCGGTCTGGACGACGACGCGCTTTTCGGGATCGCGGAGAGCGGCCCAGACCTCCTCGGTCTGATCCTTCTCATAGAGCGCGCCGGTCGGGCAGGCAACGATGCACTGGCCGCACTCGACGCAGGCGACGGTGTTGAGGGGCTTATCGAACGCGCAGCCGATGTGGGTGTTGAAGCCGCGCTTGTTGACGCCGATGACGGCGGCGTCCTGATACTTGTCGCACACCGCGACGCAGCGGCGGCAGAGGATGCACTTCGAGTTGTCGCGGACCATGTGGGTCGCGGAGGTGTCGAGGTTCGCGGGCGTCATCGCGCCGTCGAACTTGCCCTCGTCGTCAACCGCGTAGTCGTGGCAGAGCTTCTGGAGCTCGCAGCTGCCGGAGCGAATGCAGCTCAGGCACTCGCGGCGGTGGTTCGAGAGCAGGAGCTGGAGGTTCGTGCGGCGGGCGTCAAAGACGCGCTTGGAGTTTGTGATGACTTCCATGCCCTCGGAGACCGGGAACACGCAGGCGGTGGCAAGCTTCGGGGAGCCCTTGAGCTCGACGACGCACATGCGGCAAGCGCCGATCTCGTTGATCTCCTTGAGGTAGCACAGCGTCGGGATGTCAATGGAGGCCTTGCGGGCCGCATCGAGGATCGTTGTGCCCTCGGGGACGCTCACGGCAATGCCGTTGATTTTCAGGTTGATCATTTTCGTTTCCATTTCGTCCCCTCCTTACTTTCTTGTGATCGCGTCGAACTTGCAGTTCGACATGCAGGTGCCGCACTTGATGCACTTGTTGTTGTCGATGACGTGCACCTTCTTGACCTCGCCCACGATGGCGTCGACCGGGCAGTTGCGGGCGCAGAGCGTGCAGCCCTTGCACTTTTCGGGGTCGATGGAGTAGGTGAGGAGCTTCTTGCAGACACCGGCGGGGCAGCGCTTTTCAACGATGTGCGCCTCATACTCGTCGCGGAAGTAGCGGAGGGTGGAGAGCACGGGGTTCGGGGCCGTCTGGCCGAGACCGCACAGCGCGTTCTCCTTGATGAAGTAGCAGAGATTTTCGAGGGTGTCGAGGTCCTCCATCTTGGCCTGACCGGAGGTGATCTTTTCGAGGATCTCGAGCATGCGGCGGATGCCGACGCGGCAGGGGGTGCACTTGCCGCAGCTCTCGTCGCAGGTGAATTCGAGGAAGAACTTCGCGATGTCGACCATGCAGTTGTCTTCATCCATGACGATCATGCCGCCGGAGCCCATGATGGAGCCGATCGCGATGAGGTTTTCGTAGTCGACGGGGATGTCGAGGTACTGCGCCGGGATGCAGCCGCCGGAGGGGCCGCCGGTCTGGACGGCCTTGAACTTCTTGCCGTCCGGGATGCCGCCGCCGATCTCCTCGATGATCTCGCGCAGGGGGGTGCCCATCGGGATCTCGACGAGGCCGGTGTGGTTGATCTTGCCGCCGAGGGCGAAGACCTTGGTGCCCTTGGATTTTTCGCTGCCCATGGCCGCGAACCAGTCCGCGCCGTTGAGGATGATGCGGGTGACGTTGGCCCAGGTCTCAACGTTGTTGATGATGGTGGGCTTGCCGAACAGGCCCTTGACCGCCGGGAACGGCGGACGCGGGCGCGGGTCGCCGCGCTTGCCCTCGATGGAGTTGAGCAGCGCCGTCTCCTCGCCGCAGACGAAAGCGCCCGCGCCGAGACGGATGTCGATGTCAAAGTCAAAGCCGGAGCCGAGGATATTCTTGCCGAGCAGACCCATCTCGCGCGCCTGACCGATGGCGATGCGCAGACGCTTGACCGCGATCGGGTACTCCGCGCGGACGTAAATGTAGCCGTGGTTGGAGCCGATTGCGTAGCCCGCGATGGCCATGGCCTCGAGCACGCAGTGGGGGTCGCCTTCGAGGACAGAGCGGTCCATGAACGCGCCGGGGTCGCCCTCGTCCGCGTTGCAGCAGACGTATTTGTCGCCGACGGGCTGGGCCGCCGCGAAAGCCCACTTTTTGCCGGTCGGGAAGCCGCCGCCGCCGCGTCCGCGGAGGCCGGACTTCGAGATCTCGTCGATGACCTGCTGGGGGGTCATTTCCGTGAGGACCTTCGCCAGCGCCATGTAGCCGTCGAAGGCGATGTATTCCTTGATGTTCTCGGGGTCGATGACGCCGCAGTTTTTCAGCGCGATGCGCCTTTGCTTGCGGTAGAAGTCGGTGTCGTCGAGACTCGTGATGGTGTTTTCGTCAACGACCGTCTCCTGGTAGAGCAGGCGGGTGACGAGGCGGCCCTTGAGCAGGTGCTCCGAGACGATCTCTTTGACGTCGCCGGGCTGGACCTGCGAATAGAACGCGCCTTCGGGGTAGATGACGACGATCGGGCCGAGCGCACACAGGCCGAAGCAGCCCGTCTTGATGACCTGAATCTCGTCCTTGAGGCCGGCGGCCTCGATTTCTTTTTCAAATGCGTCGTAAATGTCGTCGCTGTTCGCCGAGTGGCAGCCTGTGCCGCCGCAAACAAGGACATGTCCGCGAACCATAAGCTTTTTCCTCCTCTTAGTTGGCGTTTGCGCCGATGGTGTACTCGACGACCGGGCTTCCGTTGACAACGTGCTGGGCGATGACCTTCGGCACCTTGTCGGCGGTCATGTGGACGTAGGTGGTCTTTGTGCCGTCCTCGTCGTAAATTTCGACGACCGGCTCGAACTGGCAGATGCCGATGCAGCCGGTCTGGCCCACATAGACGTCCTTCAGCTTCCTGGTTTCGATTTCCTTGACGCACTCGGCGAGTACGGGGCGCGCGCCGGCGGCAATGCCGCAGGTGGCCATGCCGACAAGAATTTTCGTGCGGTATTCGCCTTCTCTGCGGACGCCGACTTTGCCCTTCATCTCGTCGCGCAGAGCCTGAAGCTCAGCAATAGTCTTCATACTATGGTCTCCTCCTAATTCAATGGGACCGCGGGTCCCTCCTGGGTTTATTCGTTTTCGTGGCCGGCGAGCAGCTCGGCTGTGTTTTCCTGCAGAAATTCGCGGATGAACTTTGCGACCTTCGGCTCGGTGAGCGGAACATCCCCGAGCTGTGCGCGGAATTCGCGCGTGTCCAAAACGAGCTCGTCGGCCCCGAAGCGGCGCGTGTAGAGAAAATCCAGCGTCTCATTGCACGCGATGAGGGAGATGATCGTCTCGTTCATGTCGCCGAGGGGCATCCGGTCGATGCTCGAGCGGACAAATTTCGCCGTGACCGCCGTGCCTTTGCCGACCTGACTTTGAATGTCAAAGCTGCCGCCGGTGATCTCGGCCGCGAGCTTGAAAAACGGCACGCCGAGGCCGACTTTTCGCGTCGTGCGGGTCGTGAAAAACGGGTCTGTGACGCTTTGGACCTGTTCGGGCGTCATGCCGCAGCCGTTGTCCGCGATGACGATCGTGATCTCGTCCCGCGCGGGTTGCTCGTCCACCGTGATTTCAATGAGCGTCGCGCCGGCGCGGACGGAGTTTTGCGCCACGTCGAGAACGTTCATGGAAAGTTCCTGCATCATCGCGCCTGCCTCCGGGCCGCGCTCAGTTGCACTTTTTGAGGATGCCGGGGAGCTGGTCGAGCGTCACCTTGCCGTAGACGTCGTCGTTGATGGACATGACCGGCGCGAGGCCGCAGGCACCCATGCAGCGGCAGGCGTCCAGAGAGAACTTGCCGTCCGGCGTGCAGCCGCCATCCTCGACGTCGAGCAGGTCCTTGAGCTTCGAGTAGATCTCGCCGCTGCCCTTGACATAGCAGGCGGTGCCGAGGCAGACATGGATCGCGTATTTCCCCTTGGGGCTGAAGGAGAACTGGGAGTAGAAGGTCGCCACGCTGTAGACGCTTTCGGTCGAGCAGCCCCAGATTTCGGCGATCACGTCCAGCGCTTCCGCGGGAAGGTAGCCGTAAATCTCCTGCGCCTCCTGAAGGACCATGACGAGCGAGCCGCCGTCCTTCAAAGACGCGGTGCTCTCGCGGAGCTTTTTATCCTGCTCCGGTGTTCCGACGAGGGCACATGTGCATGTTTTGCAAGACATTCGCAATTCCTCCACTTATTAAAAGATGTGTCTTTTTATCTGAAAAAACTAAGAATAGTTGTTTCAAGCAATGAAAACCGCCGACCCGCGCGGGGCGGCAAAAGCGTAAACGCGCACGCTGAGGCATATTCGATCTATTATAGCATGGACCTGACAGATATGCGAGTACTTTTGCAAATTTGCCGAATTTGCAATAAAAGCGGCGGCGGGGCTTGTGCGATTGAACTAAGGGATTGTGCCGCACGACGGAGCGTGGTATAATTCTATCAGTTGAATTGAAAGCTGTCCGCCAAAATCAAATCCGATAACGGGGGAACGAGTATGCAGATCAGAGACGTAAAAAACATTCTGGACGCGGAGGTCCTCTCCGGCGAGGAGCTGCTCGACACGGAGGTTCGCGCCGCCTGCGGCAGCGACATGATGAGCGATGTGCTGGCCTATGTGAAGGACCAGGCCGTGCTGCTCACGGGCCTTATGAACCAGCAGGCGATCCGTACGGCGGCGATGATGGACATGGTCTGCGTCGTGTTTGTGCGCGACAAGCGTCCGGGCGAGGACATCCTCGAAGTGGCGCGCCAGAACGGCATCGCCGTGATGACGACGACGCACCGCATGTTCACAGCCTGCGGGCTGCTCTACACGGCGGGGCTGAACGGAGGATTGAGGACGAAATGAACCAGAGCGGCCTGCACTACCACTATGACGTGCCTGGAGACGACTTCTCGCAGGCGGGCGCGGCGTCGAGCGCGGTCAAGCAGATCTTAAAGCAGCTCGGACTCGATCCGCAGGTCGTGCGGAACATGTCCATCGCGCTCTACGAGGGCGAGATCAACATGGTCATCCACGCCGGCGGCGGGGTGATCGACGTCGACATCGACGACGAGAAGATCACCGCCGTGCTCACGGACCACGGCCCCGGCATCGAAAACGTCGAGCTCGCGATGCAGGACGGTTGGTCCACCGCGACCGAGCAGGTGCGCGGTCTCGGCTTCGGCGCGGGCATGGGCCTGCCCAACATGAAAAAATACTCGGACGACCTCAAAATAGATACGGAGGTCGGCGTCGGCACGACCGTGACGATCACGGTCAATCTGTGATCCAAAGAAAAAATCCAACGGGAGGGATGAAATGAGCGAGTATTTTCACTCCGTGACGCTCAACCGCGAAGCGTGCCACGGCTGCATCACCTGCGTCAAGCGCTGCCCGACGGAGGCCATCCGCGTCCGCGGCGGCAAGGCGCAGATCATCGCCGAGCGCTGCATCGACTGCGGCGAGTGCATCCGCGTGTGTCCGCACCACGCCAAGCTCGCGGTCACGGACCCGCTGAGCGGAATCGAAAAATTCAAATATAAGGTGGTGCTCCCGCCCCCGTCTCTCTTTGGACAGTACAAGCGGCAGGAGGACCTGGAGCTCATCCGTACGGCGCTTATCGGCCTCGGCTTCGACGAGGTTTACGAGGTCGCGGCGGCGGCGGAGCTCGTTTCGGACGCGACGCGCCGGCTCATGGAGCAGGGCGCTTTGAAGGGGCCGGTCATCTCCTCCGCCTGTCCGGCGGTGCTGCGGCTCATCCGCATCCGCTTCCCGAACTTACTCGACAACGTTCTGCCGCTGCTGCCGCCGATGGAGGTCGCGGCGCGGCTCGCGCGCGCGAAGGCTGTCGAAGAAACGGGCCTCAAACCCGAGGAAATCGGCATTGCGTTCCTCACGCCCTGTCCCGCGAAGGTCACAAGCGTCAAAAACCCGATGGGCACGGAAAAAAGCAGCGTCGACCTCGCGATCTCGGTCAGCGACGTCTATCCCGCGCTGCTCGCGTCGATGAACAAGTGCGCCGAGCGCGGCGTCGGCCCGGACCACTCCCAGAGCGGCCGCACGGGGCTGAGCTGGGGCAACAGCGGCGGCGAGGCCGCCGCGACCTTCACGATGCGCTACCTCGCGGCGGACGGCATCGAAAACGTCATCAACGTCCTCGAACAGATGGAGGACGAGAAGCTGGCGGATCAGGACTTCGTGGAGCTCAACGCCTGTCCGGCGGGCTGCGTCGGCGGCGTTTTGAATATTGAAAACCCCTATGTCGCTGTGACGCGGATGAAGCATCTGCGCGACTACCGCCCCGTGGCCTGCAACCACATTCAGGGCGAGAAGCTGCCGACGGAGCTGCCGTGGGACGCGCCGGTTGAGCCGATCACGGCGCTGCGCCTTGACCCCTCACCGATGAAGGCAATGCAGAAAATGCAGCGGATCGAAGCCATCCAGAAGCGGCTCTACGGACTCGACTGCGGTTCCTGCGGCGCGCCGAGCTGCCGCGCGCTGGCGGAGGATATCGTTAATGGTTACGCCGACGAGGACGCCTGCATCTACATCCTCAAGAAGAAGGTTGAGACGGTCCGCGACAGCCTGCTAAAGCTGAAGATCGGCGACCGGGATAAAACAGACGAAAAGGACGGGTGCGCAAGATGAAAGCCATTGAACTAAGCCGGGCGCTCGGCTGGGAGCTCGTTTGCGGCGACGGGGAGCGCGAGATCGCGGGCGGCGTTTACTGCTGCGATCTGCTGTCCATCGTCATGGGCCGCGCGCCGGCGGACTGTCTCTGGGTGACGGTCATGGGAAACGTCAACGCGGCGGCGGTCGCGACGCTCTGCGACGCGGCCTGCGTGGTCGTCGCCGAGCGCATGCCGGTCGACGACGAGACCCTTGCGGGCGCGAAAAAAGGCGATGTGACCGTTTTCAAATCCGAAAAGCCGGTCTTTGAAACGGCGCTCGCCGCGGCGAAGCTGCTTGGCCTCGCTTGAAAGGAAGACAGATGAAATACGCTCTGCTCGCGGGTCTTGCGGCGGCGAAGCTCGTTCTCGTCGTCCATATCTTGAAAACACTCTGACAGACGCGCGGTATGCCGCGCGCTGCAAAAGGGAGGAAAATTGTTATGCTGTTAAAGCCCTGGGTCCCGGCCGCGCTGTATCTGCTGGCCGTTCCGCTTCTGGTGGTCTATGCCGTGAAAAAACTCTGAGGAGGCGAGCGTTTGCCCCGTTACGCTTACGATCTGCACATCCATACCTGCCTGTCGCCCTGCGGCGACAACGAAATGACGCCCCCGAACATCGCGAACATGGCCTATGTGAAAGGGCTCGAGCTCATCGCGGTCACGGACCACAACAGCGCAAAAAACGCCCGCGCGGTGATGAACGCGGCGCGCGATCTGCCGCTGACGGTCATCCCCGGCGCCGAGCTGACGACGGCGGAGGAGATCCACGTCGTCTGTCTCTTGCCGGACGCGGACAGCGCCGAGGCGTTTGACCGCGAACTGGAGACACACATGCCGCAAATCCCGAACCAGCCCGATTATTTCGGCGACCAGCTTCTCATGGACGAAAACGAAAACGTTACGGGGACCTTCCCGTGGCTGCTGCCGAACGCGCTCGACCTGTCGATCGACGCGGTGCCGGCCCTGTGTGAAAAATTCGGCGGCGTGTGCTTTCCCGCGCACATCGACCGGCCGGCCAACGGCATCCTCGCCGTGTTCGGCCTGCTGCCGGACACGCCCGTCTTTCCGACGCTCGAGGTCCACGACCCGGAGAAATTTTTCGCGGACCCGGCGAACGAAGCTTACCGCGCGGAGCACCGGGTCCTCACCTCGTCCGACGCCCATCGCCTCGGCGACATGGCCGAAGCTGCGCACTTTCTCGAGCTGCCCGAAAACAGCTTCGCGGCGCTGCGCGCCGCCATCCGGGCGGGCGTGCGCTGAGCGCGGGCCTGTCGGTTCCCGCCGGGCTGTCAGTCGTCCCGCGAATCTGGTACGGTTTTTTGTGCCGATTGACAAATCATTCACATAAACTGCATCTTACAACAAACCAATGCGAATGTCAAAGCGCAGACGTTGAACAAGATTGCTGAATTGCTAAATTTGTGACAATCCACAAAATGAACACGCGGGGGCCTTTGCTGCGTGTCAGATTGCATAAACGGCGCATCCGCCGCCGTTTTCCCTAAAGTGAAGCCCCGCTGTGCGCGTGTGATGAACATATTTCACGAAAAGCGGCCGCCGGATCGATCTTTTTGCCGCTTTAGCTTGACAAAGCGCCCAAGTGTGGTAAACTTGACACAAATAGAATATAGCCGAGATCAATAGATGGAGGCGCGGTGTTCAAGAGTATCCGTTCGGAGAAAGGGGACATCGCCGAAGCGCCGGAGACGGACGCTGGGCTGCGGGAGAATATGTCGCAGACTGTCACGAAAGTGGAGAGCTATCATTGGTTAAGAGCGGCCCAGGCCGCTTGATACATATAAATCCCCGCGCGGGGAAGTGTAGCCGTGAATCTTCATCCGAGAAGCTTCACGGTATATTTTTTTATTGGACAAAATTTGGAAAGGAAAATCATTATGAAAAAGTACATTGCTCTGCTGCTCGCCCTGTCGATGCTGCTGGCGCTCGCCGCCTGCGGCACCAAGAGCGCGACGACCTCCGCGGACACGTCCGCCGCGGCCGACGCCTCCGCTTCCGCCGACGCATCGAAGACCGGCGTTGAAGACGGCGTGCTCACCATCGCCATGGAGTGCGCCTACACGCCCTACAACTGGACGCAGACGGACGACTCCAACGGCGCCGTCCCCATCAAGAACTCCACCGCCGGCGAATACGCCAACGGCTACGACGTCATGATGGCAAAGAAGCTCTGCGAGGCCAACGGCTGGAAGCTTGAGGTCGAGCGTCTCGACTGGGACTCTCTGATCCCCGCCGTCCAGACCGGTGAGATCGACGCCGTTATTGCCGGCCAGTCCATGACTGCCGAGCGCGCGAAGGAAGTCGATTTCGCGGGCCCGTACCTCTACGCCACCATCGTCTGCCTCACAAAGTCGGACAGCAAGTTCGCCTCCGCGACCGGCATCTCCCAGCTCTCCGGCGGCACCTGCACCTCCCAGCTCGGCACGGTCTGGTATGACACCTGCCTGCCCCAGATCAAGGGCGCCAAGGTCCAGTCCGCCTCCGAAAACGCCCCGGCCATGCTGATGGCGGTCGAGAGCGGCACGGTCGACTTCGTCTGCACCGACATGCCGACGGCGCAGGCCGCCGTACAGGCTTACCCCGATCTCAAGATTCTTGACTTCTCCGCCAACACGAACGACAACTTCAAGGCTTCTGACGAGGACGTCAACATCGGCATCGGCCTCCGCAAGGGCAACACCGTCCTCAAGGACGCGCTCAACAAGGTCCTCGGCACCATGACCGCCGACGACTTCAACAAGCTCATGGCCGAAGCCATCAAGGTCCAGCCCAAAACTGAGGGCTGAATAAAAGCGCAAATTCTTCGACAGGGGCCGGCTGACGGCCCCTGTCATTGCCGTCCCATCCGCGCTTGAGAAAGGAATTCGGAGCAAATTATGAACAATTTTGGCAGCGATATCGCATATCTGTGGAGCAAGTACAGCGTCATGTACCTCGACGGCATTGAAAAGACGATCGTCCTTGCGCTGCTCGGCACGGCCGTTGGCTGTCTGATCGGCTTCCTCTGCGGCCTGCTGCAGACCATCCCCGTCGCGCCGGGCGACAACCCCGTCAAGAAATTTTTCCTCGCCCTGCTGCGCGTCGTCATCCGCATCTATGTCGAGCTCTTCCGCGGCACGCCGATGATTCTGCAGGCGGTCTTCATCTACTACGGCCTGCCCTACATCACCGGGGGCGCGGCGAAGTTTTCGAGCACCTGGCTTGCGGCCTTTCTGATCGTCTCGATCAACACCGGCGCCTACATGGCCGAGTCCGTGCGCGGCGGCATTCTCTCCGTCGACCCCGGCCAGACCGAGGGCGCGAAGGCCATCGGCATGACCCACTTCCAGACCATGAGCTACGTCGTGCTGCCGCAGGCTCTGCGCAACATCATGCCACAGATCGGCAACAACCTCATCATCAACATCAAGGACACCTCGATCATGTTCATCATCGGCTTCTCCGAGTTCTTCGCGGAGCACCGCGCCATTGTTGGCACGACGAACAAGTATTTCCCGTCAGCGACCATCGAAATGGGCGGCTACCTCATCATGACGGTGGTGTGCTCCATCATCCTGCGCCAGGTCGAAAAGAAGATGGACGGCGACGACAGCTACGCCCTAGTGCAGGCCGACCCGCTGACCATGACCGCCGGCACCTACAACTATTCTGGCTCGACCGCCGACAGGCAGCAGCTCGCGCAGGAAAAGGCCGCGCGGGAGGCGAGGGGAAACCGCAATCAGAGCACAAGGGGGGATCGCTGATATGGGAGAATTGATTTTACAGGTCGGCCATCTGTCCAAGACTTTCGGTAAAAACGAAGTTTTGAAGGACATCGACTTCACTGTCGCCAAAGGCGACGTCACCTCCATCATCGGCGCATCCGGCTCCGGCAAGTCGACCCTTCTGCGCTGCATCAATCTGCTCGAAACGCCGACGAGCGGCGAAATTTTATACCACGGGAAAAATATCCAGGCCGGCGGCATGTCCGAGGCGGCCTACCGCGCGAAGGTCGGCATGGTGTTTCAGTCCTTTAACCTTTTTTCAAACATGAGCGTTCTTGGCAACTGCACCGTCGGCCAGTGCAAGGTCCTAAAAAAGAGCAAAATGGACGCGGCAAAAAGCGCCCTTCAATATCTTGACAAGGTCGGCATGACGCCTTACCAGAACGCCAAGCCGCGCCAGCTCTCCGGCGGCCAGAAGCAGCGCGTCGCGATCGCCCGCGCCCTCGCGATGGATCCGGAGGTCCTCCTGTTCGACGAGCCGACGAGCGCCCTCGACCCCGAAATGGTCGGAGAAGTGCTCGAGGTCATGCGCGCGCTGGCCGACGAGGGCATGACGATGCTCGTCGTCACGCACGAGATGGCCTTCGCCCGCGACGTGTCAAGCCAGGTCGTGTTCATGAAAAACGGCGTCATTTGCGAGCAGGGCGGTCCGGACAAAATTTTAGGCGCGCCCGAAAAGGAAGAAACGAAGGAATTTCTCTCGCGTTTCTTTAACCGCTAAAGCAATTCAAATGCGTCCGCTTCGCGGACAAAGATAAATAGGCCGGCTTTTTCCTTCCGCTGATGGGGGAAAAGGCCGACTTTTTTGAAAAAAGAAGTATTTCTATGAAATAGTGCTTGTAAAACGCGGCGCAATTTGGTATAATACCTCCGCATCACGCACGGGGACGGATCTTTTTTTCGTGTGGCGGGAGGAGACTTCCGTTCGAAAAAACGAGTCGATGTCCCCGGAGGAAAAAACAAATTTTAGGAGGAACAAACACATGTCAGTCGTATCTATGAAGCAGCTTCTGGAAGCCGGTGTCCACTTCGGCCACCAGACCAGACGTTGGAACCCGAAGATGGCCGAGTACATCTATATGGAGCGTAACGGCATCTACATCATCGACCTGCAGAAGACCGTCAAGAAGCTCGAGGACGCCTATGATTTCGCCCGCGATCTCTCCGCCAAAGGGGAGACCATCCTCTTCGTCGGCACAAAGAAGCAGGCCCAGGACGCCGTCCGCGAGGAAGCCTCCCGCGTCGGCATGTACTACGTCAACGCCCGTTGGCTCGGCGGCATGCTCACCAACTTCAAGACCATGCGTACCCGTATCGACCGTCTGGCCCAGCTCCGCAAGATGCAGGAGGACGGCACCTTCGATATGCTCCCCAAGAAGGAAGTCATCAAACTCACAAACGAGATCGACAAGCTCGAAAAATATCTCGGCGGCGTCAAGGAAATGAAGAAGCTCCCCGGCGCGCTGTTCGTCGTTGACCCCCGCAAGGAGCACAACGCCATCGCCGAGGCCCGCAAGCTGCACATCCCGATCATCGCCATCGTCGACACCAACTGCGACCCGGACGAGATCGACTACGTTATCCCCGGCAACGACGACGCGATCCGCGCGATCCGCTTGATCTCCAATGCCATGGCGAACGCCGTTCAGGAGGGCCGTCAGGGCCGTGACGCCGCTGAAGCGACCGGCACCGATGCTGCCGCTCCCGCAGCCGAGGCAGCTCCCGCAGCAGAATAAGCGGACACTACTATATTAATTCGAGAGGATGTAACAAATATGGCATTCAGCGCACAGGACGTTAAAGACCTCCGCGAAAAGACCGGCGTCGGCATGATGGACTGCAAAAAGGCCCTCACCGCTTCCGACGGAGATATCGAAAAGGCTGTTGAGTGGCTCCGTGAAAAGGGCCTCGCAGCCGCCGAAAAGAAGGCCGGACGCATCGCTGCCGAGGGCATGGCCTACGCGACCGTGATCGACGGCGTCGGTGTCGCCGTCGAAGTCAACTCCGAGTCCGACTTCGTCGCCAAGAACGAAAAGTTCACCGAGTACGTCTCCAACGTCGCGGCAGTCGTCGCCAAGGAGAACCCGGCGGACGTCGAGGCCCTCATGGCCTGCGCCTATCCCGGCGGCGGCACCGTCGAGCAGGCCCAGCAGGAAAAGGTCCTCGTCATCGGCGAGAACATCAAGGTCCGCCGCTTTGCACGCTATGCGACCGGTCTGTCCGTCCCCTATGTCCACATGGGCGGACGTATCGGCGTCATCGTCAACATGGAAGTCTCCGCGGGTCTCGAAGCCAAGCCCGAAGTCCTCGAGCTCGGCAAGGACGTTGCCATGCAGATCGCGGCGATGAACCCGACCTACTGCGACAAGAGCGAAGTCGACCCCTCCGTCCTCGAAAAGGAGAAGGAGATCCTCATCATCCAGGCCAAGGAAGACCCGAAGAACGCCAACAAGCCCGAGAACATCCTTGAAAAGATGGTCACTGGCCGCGTCGGCAAGTATTATGAGGAAAACTGCCTGCTCCAGCAGCAGTATGTCAAGGGCGACAAAGAGAGCGTCGAAAAGCACGTCGCGGAAGTCGCAAAGGCTGCCGGCGGAACGGTCAAGGTCCTCGGCTTCACCCGCTTTGAAAAGGGCGAGGGCATTGAAAAGCGCCAGGACGACCTCGCGGCGGAAGTCGCAAAGATGGTCAAATAAAAAAGTTCCCAAAAAATCAGCGCGCTGCAAAACATTTGTTTTGCAGCGCGCTTCAGCTTGTCGAAAAAGCCTCGCAGCGTTCGCGCCCGCGGGGCTTTTCCGACAAGTTTCATTGATATTGTGCGACAATCGCCGCGACATAGGCGCGCAGAGCGTCAGCGACCTCCGGCGGGGAGATGATGCGGGCCCAGTCGCCGTAGGCGCAGAGCCAGCCGAAAAACTGCGGCGAGACGGCGACCGATGCGTGCAGCCGAAAGTGCGCCGCGTCCTGCGGGACGATGGCTGCGTCG
>JAKOSQ010000135.1 GCA_029777215.1 Bacillota bacterium | reverse complement strand
GTATCCAGCTTGGAAGGCTGGTGTTCTACCATTGAACTACGCCCGCGGATCAAAGTTCAGCCTAAGAATAATAACATCAAAGCGGGCGCTTGTCAATGTTTTTTGCGAGATTTGCCTGCATTTGCGGCGTTTTTAGAGGATCACGATCGTAATTCCGTTGTTGCTGCGCTCCAGATCGCTGTCCCGGCGCAGATCGTCGCAGACGAGAAAGGCTGCGCGGGTCGCTTCGTCGAAGATCGAAAACTGCTCGCCGGTGATAAAATCCCGGATTTGGCGCTTGTCCTTCTGCCGCTGGAGATAGCGGCGCGTCTCTGTGCGGATGCCGCCGCCCTTGCCGGTCGAGCCGTAGCCGTGGATGATCTTCACGGCGGTGAAGCCGAGGGCCTTCGCGTTGCAGAGCTGGAAGGTCACGCGCTTGATTGCGTTGGAAACGGTCGGCATGTCGGCCTTAATATTTACTTCGCGGAGCTTGCTGGCGGGCATAGGGGCCGCCTCCTTTCGCGCCCGGCAGGGCGCGGGGATCGCGGAGACGAAGTCTCCGCACCTTTATGTCGCTGGGGCAGCGACGGACCTCCGGCCCCATTTCTCTTTCCCGGTTTGGGAAAGAGAAACCGCGCCGGGGCGTGAAAGAGAAAGGAAACGAGGGGACGGGCGGCGAGACGCTGCGCTGTCGCCGCAGAGACGAAGGACGGGAGCGCCTTTAGCTTACCGCTTTATTTCAGATTTTTCAGCGCGTAGTCGCGGCCAAAGGCGAAAGCCTTTTTGTTCAGCTCCAGGAACTTTGGCTTGACGCACGCTTCGAGCGCCTTTTGCCAGATGTCCTCCGGGAACTCCGTCAGCGCCGAGAGAACGCCGATCAGGACCACGTTCACCGATTTTGCGTTGCCCGCCTCGAGCGCCATCGCGAGCGCGTCGCAGGAGATGAGGTTCGCGCCCCTGGATTCGATCTTCTCAACGATGTTCTCGGGATATTCCATCGCGCCCGTGATGACCGGCATCGGGCTGATGCGCTGGTCGTTTAAAATCAGCTTGCCGTCCTTTTTTAAATAGGACAGCCAGCGGGCGGCCTCCAGACGCTCAAAGGCGAGGATGTAGTCCGCCTCGCCCTCGTCGACGAGGGGAGAGGCGACTCTGTCGCCGTACTTTACATAGGTCACGACGCTGCCGCCGCGCTGGGACATGCCGTGTACCTCGGACATTTTGACGTCGTAGCCCTCGCCCATGAGAACGTGGCCGAGGATGCGGGAGGCGAGCAGGGTGCCCTGTCCGCCGACGCCGACGATCATGATACCTTTTGTTTCTCTCATGTCAGTTTCCCTCCTTGTCGAGGATCGCGCCGAACTTGCACATCTGACGGCACAGGCCGCAGCCGACGCAGAGCGTCGGGTCGATGGAGGACTTTTTGTCCGCGAAGCTCACGGCCGGGCAGCCGATCTTCATGCACATTTTGCAGCTCTTGCACTTGTCGGGGTCGACGTGGAGCGGGGGCGCGGTCTTGACCTGCGGCAGCAGGATGCACGGACGGCGCGCGATAATGACGGACGGCTCCTCGACGGAGAGCTCTTCCTCGACGACCTTCTTGAATTCGTCGAGCGCGTAGGGGTCGCAGACGCGGACACGGTTCACGCCGACAGCCTCGCAGAGTTTTTCAAGGTTCACCGCCGGGGCCGGCTCGCCCTTGATGGTTTTGCCGGTGGTGGGGTTGTCCTGGTGGCCGGTCATGCCGGTGATGGAGTTGTCGAGAATGATGACGGTCGAGATGCCCTTGTTGTAGACGATGTCGATAAGGCCTGTGATGCCGCTGTGCATGAAAGTGCTGTCGCCGATGACAGC
>JAKOSQ010000134.1 GCA_029777215.1 Bacillota bacterium | reverse complement strand
GGGTGCTCCACGCGGTTTAAAACAACCGCGCCGACCGCGACCTGGCCCGAATACGGCTCGCCGCGGGCCTCGGCGGAGATGAGCCGCGCCAGAAGCGCAACGTCGCCGTTGTCGGCGCTCTGGGCGGAGCTGTCGCTGTCCTTGATGCCCAGCGCTTTAAGCGTCCACGCGCCGGCCTTGCCGTCCGGCGTGAGCCCGCGGTCCTGCTGGAACGCCTTGACTGCCGACTCCGTGGCGCTGCCGTAATTGCCGTCGACTGCGCCGGTATAGAAGCCCTGCTTTTTGAGGGCCGTCTGGATTTGGCTCACCGTGTTGCCGGACGAGCCTTTTTTGTGCGAGGCCGCCTCCGCGCCGGCCACGAGCGTGATCGCGGCGATATTCACAGCAAAAACGATTGCCAGCACGAGGCACTGCTTTTTTCTGTCCATTTTGCAACATCCCTTTCGCTTTGCCCGGGGCGCGGCGCGCCCCCATGTAATAAAAAAGCTTCTTCGCGGACCGATCTTAGTCTACGAAGGAGCCTTTTTCTTTATTCGATTTGTGCGCGCGAAAATAATGTCAAAATCTCATCAGTCGTTTTCGCGCGTTTTGATCTGCTTTTCGAGCTTGGTCATGAATTCGTCGAGGGACATCGTGCCCTCGTCGCCGCCCGCGCGGGTGCGGACCGCGACAAGGCCGCTCTCGGCCTCCTTGTCGCCGACGACGAGCATATACGGGATCTTCTGCATCTGCGCCTCACGAATTTTGTAGCCGATCTTCTCGCTGCGGAAATCGGTCTCGCAGCGGATGCCGGCGGCGGAGAGCTTTTCATAGATGCCCTGCGCGTAGTCCTTCGTGCGGTCGGTGATCGGCATGACCTTGACCTGTACGGGCGCGAGCCAGGTCGGGAAAGCGCCGGCGTAGTGCTCGGTGAGGATGCCGATGAAGCGCTCGATGGAGCCGAAGACGACGCGGTGGATCATGACTGGGCAGTGCTTCTCGCCGTCCGCGCCGGTGTATTCAAGGTTGAAGCGGCCTGGCAGCTGGAAGTCGAGCTGGATGGTGCCGCACTGCCAGGTACGGCCGAGGCTGTCCTGGATGTGGAAGTCGAGCTTCGGGCCGTAGAACGCGCCGTCGCCCTCGTTGACCTCGTAGGACTTGCCGATGGAGGTGATGGCATCCGCGAGGTCCTTCGTCGCGACGTCCCAATCCTCGACGGAGCCGATGTGGTCCTCGGGCATGGTGGACAGCTCGATCGTGTACGGCAGCTGGAAGAGGCCGTAGACCTCGTCGAAGAGCTGGGCGATGCGGACGACCTCGTCGCGGATCTGCTCCGGGGCGAGGAGGATGTGCGCGTCGTCCTGCGTGAAGCAGCGGACGCGGAACATGCCGTGTAAAGCGCCGGAGAGCTCGTGGCGGTGGACGATGCCGAGCTCGCCGTAGCGCAGCGGCAGTTCCTTGTAGGAGTGCGGCTCGAGGTCATAGACAAGGATGGAGCCGGGGCAGTTCATGGGCTTGATGGCGTAGTCTTCCTCGTCGATGACGGTGGTGTACATGTTGTCGTGGTAGTGATCCCAGTGGCCGGAGGTCTCCCAGAGGCTGCGCTTCATGATCTGTGGGGTCATGATCTCGGTGTAGTCCCACTTTTTGTGGACCTCGCGCCAGTAATCCACGAGGGTGTTGCGCAGAATCAGGCCCTTCGGAAGATAGAACGGGAAGCCGGGGGCCTCGTCGCGGAAGGCGAACAGGCCGAGTTCGCGGCCGAGCTTACGGTGGTCGCGCTTTTTTGCCTCCTCAATGCGCTCGAGATAGGCGTCAAGCTCCTCCTTCTTGGGGAAGCAGGTGCCGTAGATGCGCTGGAGCATCTTGTTCTTGCTGTCGCCGCGCCAGTAAGCGCCGGTGCAGCTCGTGAGCTTGATGGCGTTGCCCTTGACGTTGCCGGTCGTGGCGAGGTGCGGGCCGGCGCAGAGGTCGGTGAAGTCGCCCTGCTTGTAGAAGCTGATGACGGCATCCTCGGGCAGGTCTTTGATGAGCTGGACCTTGTACGGCTCCTCGCGCTCTTCCACAAACTTGATGGCCTCGTCGCGGGGCAGCTCGAAGCGCTCGAGGGGGATCTTTTCCTTGCAGATCTTCTTCATCTCGGCCTCAAGCTTTTCGAGGACGTCGGGGGTGAAGGTCGTCTCGGAATCGACATCGTAATAGAAGCCGTCCTCAATGGCGGGGCCGATGGCGAGCTTCGTCTCCGGGTACAGGCGCTTGATGGCCTGTGCGAGGATATGGGACGTCGTGTGGCGGTATTTTTTCTTGTACTCGGGATTTTCGAACGTGAACTGATTGTCGTCCATGATATTTTGTCTCCTTTTCGAGTGAATACAAATTAAAAAAAGCGCCCCCGACGTAATGTCAGGGGTGCTCTTATAAACACGGTTCCACCCTGCTTGCGGATCACTCCGCCGCTTAGGCGCGCTGTAACGGGCGCACACGGGGGCGCATACTCGAAAAATTCTTTCCGCGCGCCGGCTCGGGAGGGGTCGGTTGAGGTCCACGCAATGAAGCAGCTTTCAGCCAATGCCGCTCTCTCTGTGCCCGCGCCGGGCCGCCGTTCTCCGTCGATGCCTTTGGGATATTGAAATTATTGTAGTCTTTTGCGGGGGATTTGTCAAGGCGCAATACTTGCCGGTATCATTTATTTATGATGCCGCTTTCTTTGCATTTTTATTTCAGTCTCATATACAAAGCGGTCGTCTCCGGTCTGCGCGTGGAACGCGCGAATACGGTGCTATAAAAATTGCCTAAATCTATTCATTTTGTGAAAGATTTATTGCAGTCTGCACATAACCGAAAGGCCCGCTGTCGCCACACTCCTGTAACTTTGTCAAGTTTACACATTAAATCGGAACAGTGTCACGTCTCCATCCTGCATAACGTATTCTTTTCCTTCGCTGCGCACCAAGCCCTTTTCCTTGGCGGCGGCCATGGTGCCGCAGACCTTGAGGTCGTCGAAGGCGACGATCTCGGCGCGGATGAAGCCGCGTTCGAAGTCCGTGTGGATTTTGCCGGCGGCCTGCGGGGCCTTGGTGCCCTTTTTGATCGTCCAGGCGCGGCACTCGTCGCTGCCGGAGGTGAGGAATGAAATGAGGCCCAGGAGACTGTAGGAGCACTTGATGAGGCGGGCAAGGCCGCTCTCGGCGAGGCCCAGCTCCTCCAGAAACAGCGCCTTGTCCTCGTCGTCGAGCTCGGCGATCTCCTGTTCGGCCTTGGCGCAGATCGGCAGGACCTGCGATCCCTCGGCCTTTGCGAAGTCCTCGACCCGCTTGACATACTCGCTGTTTTCGGGACCCGCGCCGAAGCCCTTTTCGTCCATGTTCGCGGCGTAGATGACGGGCTTGAGCGTCAAAAGCTCGCTCTCGGCGACGATGGCGCAGTCGTCCTCGTCGCAGTCGAAGCTGCGGGCGGACTTGCCGGCGTCGAGGTGCTGATAGAGCGCTTCAAGAAGCTCGGCCTCGTGGGCGTGCTTCTTGTCGCCGGCCTTGACGAGCTTTGCGACCTTGTCGCGGCGGCGCTCCAGCATTTCCATGTCCGCGAGGACCAGCTCCGTGTTGATCGTCTCAATGTCGCGGATGGGGTCACAGCTGCCGTCGACATGGATGACGTTTTCGTCGTCAAAGCAGCGGACGACGTGGACGATGGCGTCCGTGCGGCGGATGTTTTCGAGGAACTTGTTGCCGAGGCCCTCGCCCTTGGATGCGCCCTTGACAAGGCCGGCGATATCGACGAATTCAATGATGGCAGGGGTGTATTTTTTCGGCTTGTAGAGCTCCGCGAGGAAGTCGAGCCGCTCGTCCGGCACCGCGACGGTGCCGACGTTCGGGTCTATCGTGCAAAACGGGTAGTTCGCGCACTCCGCGCCCGCGTTCGTGATGGCGTTAAAAAGCGTAGATTTGCCGACATTCGGCAGTCCGACGATACCAAGTTTCATTACTTTCTGCATCTCCTTATTTTTCGGGGGTTTGTCTGCGAATATGTATTCATTGTAGCACGGCTGTGGTGGTATCTCAAGCATTTCGTCTCTTTGCGCCGCGTTTTCTCAATCCCGGATGGCGATGGGGACGCCGTTGAGCTCGACGCCCTCGTCCGCGCGAATGAGGATGTAGCGGCGGCCGTCGATCACCTCGGTCTTGACGAGGTCCGCACGCTCCGGGTTCACGCGGATGACCACGTCCGGCGTCGTGAGTTCGAGCTGCTTTGCCCCTACGAGGGCCGCCGGGCTGAGCGTCGTGTCCTCGCCGAAGGTCTCGTCGTAGCGCTCTTCAAAGCGGCTCACGCGCTCGTCCGCCACGCCGCAGGTCTCCAGCAGCTCCTTCACCTGCGTCTTGGATAGCTTGAGCGGCTCGATGTCCCGGTTTTCCCGGTGATCGGCGATCATGCCGCTCATCTGCTCGTGGACCGCGTGGACCACGTCGAAGCTGCAGTCCTCCGCGACCGACTCGCTGAGCACCGCCCCGAAGCTCTCCCGCTGCGCGGCGGCGGGCATGGGGACCGGACATTTGAAGATCGCGTCGACAAATTCCCCGTGGTTTTCGGCGAGATCCTTCGTGTAGTAGAGCGCGCTGTAGATGTTCGTCGCACGGTCGTCGAAGGCCGGGAACAAAAAGCCCAGCTCCGGCGCGGACACGACCCAGTCGGCGGCGATGTTGCAAAAACGGTTTTCATTGACGTGGAAGCCGAGCTGCGGCTTCGTGAGCTTGATCGGGCAGAGACTGCAGACGATGTAGGAGAAGACCTCCTCCGAGTCCCGTCCCTCCGACTCTCCGTCCTTCGAGCGGTAGGGCACATCGTAATTGTCGTGTGCGAGCAAAATGAGGTAGTTTCCCTCCATGTTCGTCGCCTCGATGGTGCGGCGGAAAAATTCGTGCACGGCGTCATCGTCGTCGAGGCCGGACTTCCGCAGAGCCATTAGCAGCGCGTGCTCCTCGCCGCTGACAACCTGCTGCGTCTCAAATTCGATCTCCGCGAGGTTTTTGCCCAGTGTCCCCGACAGGGACTTTTTCAAAAGCGCCAAAATCTGCTCCGACTCCTCGCGGGAGCACATCGTCATGGACTGCCGGAATTCGGCCACGACCTCGCGCTTTTCGTTGACATAGCAGCCGCGCACGGCTGTGATATTGCTGTGGTCCGCCCGAAAGCGGCGGCGGAGCTCCGCGATCTCTTTTTCGTTCATAACTGCCTCTCTGCATTTTTCCGCGCCGCGCCTGTCGCACGGCGGGCAAACCAAGGGGCGGGATTGCTCCCGCCCCTGTGCTTTATTTTTCGTTGTCCGGGGACTGGTCCGGCGGAACGCTGTCCGGTGCCGGGCTCGTCGGCTCCGGGCTGTCCGCCTGCGGCGCGGGCGCCGCGCTCGAAATAATCTCCTCAACGGAGAAAGTCTTCACCTCGTCGCCGCTCTGCGGCGCGTCGGGCTTTTCGGGCGGGAATTCGCCGTGCTCGCAGTAGTATTCAAAGGTCTCGCCGTCCATGCTCTCGTGGGCGAGCAGATACTCCGCGACGCCCTTCAAAAGCTCCGCGTGCTCGGTGAGGATTTTTTCGCAGTCCTCGCTGGCCTCGTCGAAAATGTGCTTGACCTCCTCGTCGATGGTGGAGGCGGTCTCCTCGGAATAGGACTTCGTCTGGCCGAAGTCGCGGCCGATGAAGATGCTGTGTCCAGCCTCCTCAAAGGAGATGGGGCCGAGCTTTTTGGACATGCCGTACTGCGTGACCATCGCGCGGGCCGTGTGGGTGGCCTGCTGGATGTCGTTCGACGCGCCGGTGGAGATGTCGTCCAGAAACAGCTTTTCCGAAACCCTGCCGCCGAGCGCGACGACGATGTCGTCGTACAACTCGCCGTAGGACTGGAAATTTTCCACGTCGTCCTTCGGGCGGAAGTAGGTGACGCCGCCCGTGGGTCCGCGCGGGATGATCGTGATATAGTGCACGGGGTCGGTGTTTTTGAGGAAGTGGCCGACGACGGCGTGGCCGCCCTCGTGGTAGGCCGTGAGCTTT
>JAKOSQ010000133.1 GCA_029777215.1 Bacillota bacterium | reverse complement strand
TCCTCCAAGCAAAATTTGCGTCCGCAGGCAGCATTTGCCGCGTCCGCTTTGGAACTATTTTGTACAGCGCACCACCGCTTTATTCGCAAATGACGAACACCGCGCAAAAACGGGCATAGACTGTACCGACAGTGAAAAACGTTCGGCAGGAGGAATGAATATGCCTGAAAAAGCTTCCAGTGCGGCCGCCTCGGCTTGCCGCGACTCCGTCTGTGTACACACGAAAAAGATCTTTGACAGTTGCCGCGACAAAGATTGTATTGAAGATCTGCGGGTTTGCCCGACCTGCGGATCGCAGGCGATCATCGACTCGGCGATCAGCATTCGCCCGCGCTCGGCAACGCTGCTCTATGCGGATGTGCGCGTCGATGAGATGAACTTCAACCGCGGCTGCTACACGGTGGACGTCACATACTTTTACAAGGTCACGGGCCGGGCCTTCCCCGGTGACCGCATCTTGACGGGACTCGCAATGTTCGACAAGCGCGTCGTGCTCTACGGCGGCGAGGGCGGCTCGAAGGTCTTCACCTCGAAGGGCGGCTGGTGCTGCGGCGGCGCCTCCAGCAATCTGCCCACGGCAGTCGTCGAAGCCGTCGATCCGCTGATCCTCGCGATGAAGATCGTTGACGCGGCAAGCCTCGAGGCGAGCGCCGCGGATTTTGAAGGCCACGAGATCCCCCGCGAGATCTGCGATAGCTTCGACGACGAGCTCATCACAAGCCCGATCTGCAAGCAGCTCTACGCCACCCTCGGCCAGTTCACGATCATTCGGCTCGAGCGGGAGACCCAGCTTCTCATGCCGGTCTACGACTACTGCATCCCCGACAAGGAGTGCGCCGCCGGCTCGGAGGAGGACCCCTGCACCCTGTTTTCGAGCATCCCCTTCCCGGTCAGCGATTTCTTCCCGCCGCAGGGAGATCCCGCCAAGTGTACGACAAACGGGACTTGCAGCACCAGCGAGTAAAGCGCAGAATTCAAAGCGCCGGCCTCCGCGTTTGCGGAAGCCGGCGCTTGCATCTTTTTGTGGAACGTTCTGCTTTTTACGACGTCTTAAGAGCAAATTGGATGAAAAAGGCGGTGCACGACTTTGCATATATGCGGTTTATCCGGGCGGCGCAGCGTTTTGCTTGCGGCGGTCTCTCTTGCGGTGCTGCTCTCTGGCTGTGAGAGCCGGCTTGGAAAGGACATGCCCAACCCGTCCGCGGACACGCTGCCGGTTTTCCCTTCCGTTTCGGCCGCGCCGGAGACGCCGACGCCGGTATCGGCGTCCCCGAGCGCACCGCCGGTTGTGGCGGACGACGAGCTCGTCGAAGTGATCGACTATATCCCTACGCTCTATGTCGACCTGAAATATGCGACGACGGACAATTTTACGGGACAGATCATCTACGATTTTTCCGACGCCCGCCTGCGCTATGGGACGGTTGTAAAGCTCGCGGCGGTACAGGCGCAGCTTGCACAGCAGGGCTATTCGCTCAAAATATGGGATGCCTACAGGCCCGTGAGCGCGCAGTTCAAGCTTTGGAATATCTGCCCGAACCCCGTTTATGTTTCAGACCCCAACAAGGGCTTTTCCAGGCACAGCCGGGGCAACACCATAGATGTGACGCTCGTAAAAGCGGACGGGAGCGAGATTGAAATGCCCTCCGGCTTTGACGACTTCACCGCGCTCGCCGACCGGGACTACAGCGATGTGTCCAAGACCGCGCGCGTCAACGTCCGGCTCCTCGAAGACACGATGACCGCCGGCGGCTTCAAAGGCTATTCCGGCGAGTGGTGGCACTATTCGGACAGCACGGATTATCCGGTAATCAAGGACTGAGCACATGAAAAAGGCCCGCCTGCGGCGGGCCTTTTTCATGCTTTGAGCTTTTCCACCAGCGCCTCGTCCGGGTCTACGAGGATGGTCTGATAGTTTACATAATTCACGAAGCCGGGCATCGCGCCAGTCGGCTTCTTGACGTTACGGATCTGCGTGTAGTCAACGGGGAGCTTGCCGCCGGCACGGCCCTGTGAGTAGTAAGCAGCGAGGGTCGCGGCCTCGAAGATCGTCTGCTCGTCCGGGACACTGTCGTTCGCGGAGACAACAACGTGGCTGCCGTGAATCTTCTGTGCGTGGAACCAGACGTCCGTGCGGCGGGCGGTCTTGGTGGTGAGCTTGTCGTTTTGGGCGTTGTTGCGGCCGACCTGGATGTCCATGCCGGTCGAGGAGATAAAGCGCAGGGGCGCTGTCTCCTTGATCTTTTCACGCTTTTGCGCGCGCGGGACGCGGAGAAAGCCCGTCTCCTCCAGCTCGCGGCGAATTTCCGAGAGCTCTTTTTCGCTCTCAGCGCGCTCGATCTCGTCCATAACAGAGGCAAGATATGCCTCCTCACGCTCCCCTTTTTCGATGAGGCCGTGGAGATAGGTTTCGGCGGTTTTGGCCTTGTTGTATTCCTTATAATACTGCGCGGCGTTCTGCTGCGGGGTCTTGAGGGGGTCGAGATTAATCTTGAGCTTCGGGCAGTCCGGCTCGAAATAGTCCTCGACCTCGACGCTGTGCTCTCCTTTTTGGATGCGGTAGAGGTTCGCAGTGAGGAGGTCTCCCCGCTTGCGGTTTAAGTCGCGCTCGCCGGATTTGAGCAGCTCGTCGCGGCGGGCAGAGAGCTTTCGCAGCTCGCGTTCGTGCGCGCTGCGTACGCTTTTGTACAGCGCCTGTGACTTGCGGCGCATAAGCTCTGCCTTTTCGCGCTTGGTGTAAAAGTTCTCCAAAAGCTCGGAAAACGTCGCAAAACCGTCGGTCTGCAGGGCGTTTTCATACTGTGCGATCGGCATAAAGGAATAGTCCGTCGGCTCGCCATCCTTCAAAAGCATGGTCGGGACATAGTCGTGCGCCGCGATGCGCGCAAGCAGCTTTTCCATGCCGCTCAAAAACGCCGCACGCTCCGAGGGCGCGAAGAAGCCGAGCGGCTTCGAGACCTCCCCCACCGCCGCAAAGCTCAGCTCGCGCGCGACCAGCGGCGAGAGGCCCGAAAAGCTGTCGAGCAGCCACTTGTCCGAGAGCTTTTCCGCGTCCGCTCGCTCGAAAAGCGCCGCGCGCTCGGCTTTCGTTGCCGTGAAAAACGAGGGCCGGTCCTGCGCGGGCGGCAGATGATAGACGAGGCCCGGCAGCACCTGCCGGATGCGGGACATGTCCCCGTCCACCCGGCGGAGGCAGTCGATGATGTGGCCGTCCCCCTCCGTGAGGATGATGTTCGCGTTGCGGCCCATCAGCTCGACGATCAGACGGCGCTGACAGGCAACGCCCATCTCGTCGAAGGCGTCGAGCTCAAACGAGAGCATGCGCTCCATGTTTTCTTGTGTTATGTCAACTATTTTGGCCCCGACGAGGTGCTTTCGCAGCAGCATGCAGAACATCGGCGGCTGCTGGGGGTTCTCGTAGCTCTCCGTGGAGAGGTGGACGCGGGCAGTGCCGGTGCCGACGGCGATGAGCAGCTTGCAGTTGCCCGCCGGGCCGCGCAGAGTCAGGATAACGGTGTCCCGCCCCGGCTGCTGCACCTTGTCGATGCGCGCGCCCGCGACGGCGGGGCACAGCTCACACTTCAGCGCGTTGATGGTAATGGCGTCAAGCGGCATTAGTTCTCCTCCGAGACGATAAGCTCAAAAAGCTCTGAAATTCTGTCTTTCTCCCCGCGCAGCCAGAGCCAGCCGAACAGGGTCTCGAGGCCGGTGGCGGCGTGGTAGTCCGCGAGCGCGGCGTTTTTGGGCACCGAGTTGACCTTGGCGTTGCGGCCGCGCTTGTAGACGGCGTGCTCTTCCTCCGTCAGCGCGGGCAGCAGCTTTTCCATCGCGCGAGCCTGTGCCGGGGCGCAGACGCGGCGGACGGTCTCGCGGTGGAGCGTTGCGGCGGTGGTGCGCCCTTCCTGGCACAGCCAGGTGCGGACCAGCAGCTCATAAACCGCGTCGCCGGCATGGGCAAAGCCCAAAACTCCCATCGCGCGCAGCTGCTCGTCCGAAAATGCGGGGGTGAAATGATCTGTCATGGTAGTATCTCCATTTATCAAATGAGCCTGCCGCGGCAGGCTCATCTTTTTTATTCGTCTTTCCAGTCAGAGCTTGGAGAATCTTCGTATTCCGCGAAGCTCACCTGCTCGGTTCTCGGGCCAATGCCGTTTTGGGTGCGCATTTCGTCCCACTGCTCCTTGGTGATGAGGACCTGTCGGGGCTTCGAGCCCTCGAAGGGGCCGACGACGCCAATTTCCTCCATCTGGTCGACGATGCGCGCGGCACGCGCATAGCCGAGCTTCAAGCGGCGCTGCAGCATGGAAACGGACGCCTGCTTCGTCTCGAAAATGACGTCCACCGCCTGCGGCAGCAGCTCGTCGTAATCCGCACCGAAGCCGCTCTCGTCGGCTGCGGCGTCGCTGCCCGAGCCGCCGTTTCCGGAGGGCTTGTCCTCCCCCGACGCGGCCTGCTCGATCTGCTGGAGAATTTCTTCGCCGTACTCGACCTCCGCGCCCTGCTTGACAAAGTCGATGACCCGCTCGCGCTCGTCGTCCGAAACGAAAGCGCCTTGAATGCGGATGGGCTTGCCGACGCCGAGCGGGGCATAGAGCATGTCGCCCGCGCCGATGAGCTTTTCCGCGCCGGAGTTGTCCAAAATGATGCGGCTCTCGAGCGAGCTTGAGACGGCGAAGGCAATGCGGCTCGGGATGTTCGCCTTCATGAGGCCGGTGATGACGTCCGCCGACGGACGCTGCGTCGCGATGACGAGGTGCATCCCGGCAGCGCGGCCCATCTGGGCGACGCGGCAGATGCTCTCCTCGACCTCCTTGGAGGCGACGAGCATCAAATCGGCCAGCTCGTCAATGACGATGACGACGCGCGGCATGGTGTCTTCGCCGATGGACTTCTGGTGCTGGTTGTAGCCCGTGAGATCGCGCACGCCGATCTCCGAAAACAGGCGGTAGCGCTTGAGCATTTCAACGACCGACCATTGCAGCGCACCTGCGGCCTTTTTCGGGTCCGTGACGACCGGGACGTAGAGGTGCGGGATGCCGTTGTAGATGCCGAGCTCGACCATCTTCGGGTCGATCATGATGAGGCGGACCTCCTCCGGCGTCGATTTGTAGAGCAGGCTCAGAATGAGCGAGTTCATGCAGACCGATTTGCCGGAGCCGGTGGTGCCGGCGATGAGAAGATGCGGGAGCTTGGCAATATTGCCGACGATAGCGTTGCCGCCGATGTCCTCGCCGAGGGCGAAGCTCAGCTTCGACTTGGCGTTTTTGAAGGCGGCAGAGTCGATGATGTCGTGGAGGTAGACGGTGCTGACGATCTTGTTCGGCACCTCGATGCCAACGGTGGAAATTTTGTCCGGAATCGGCGCGATGCGCACGCTCGCAACGCCCAAAGACAACGCAAGGTCACCCGCGAGGTTCGTGAGCTTGGCGAGCTTCACACCCTGGTCGAGCTCGATGTCGTAGCGCGTGACCGTGGGTCCGCGCGTCGTGCCGGTGATATTGCCGGCGACGCCGAAGCTCTTGACGGTGCTGTCGAGACGGTCGCGGTTGAGGGCGATCT
>JAKOSQ010000132.1 GCA_029777215.1 Bacillota bacterium | reverse complement strand
GGCGGCAATGTCCGTTGTACCGGGCGAGGAGCCGGCGGAGATGCCGTAGCTCGATACCTCGACCTTGCCCTTGGTGTTGACGAACTGAAGCTCCACGCTGTCCTTGTCCTCGAAGGACTCGGTGTAGCGGTAGGCGCTCTGGTAAAATTCAAGATAGTTTTTGCTGACGTAGCTCGTGAAAAACTCGGTCGCCGTCTGTGCCTTGTTTTCAAGGCCCGTCCGCACGGCGGCGTAGTAGTAGTTCCACAGGCCGAGCGAGAGCGCGACGACGGCGGTCACAACGATGAGCGCGATGAGCGTGATGTCGTTTTGCAGCCACCGGCCCCGAATGCCCCGGAAGCTGCTGGTTTTCGTTTTCAAGTTCTGCCGCCTCCCGTCGATTTAGATGGCGCTGTCCGTCAGAAGCCCCACTTGTAGCCGTAGCCCCAGACGGTGGTGATATAGGCCGGCATTGTCGGGTCGTCCTCAATCTTGATGCGCAGCCGGCGGATGTTGACGTCGACGATCTTGAGCTCGCCGTAGTAGTCGCGCCCCCAAACGGCTGTCAATATCTCCTCGCGTGAGAGCGCCTTGCCGGGGCTCTCGATGAAGAGCTTCATGATCGAATATTCGATCTGTGTGAGCCGGATGCGCTGCCCGTTTTTTTCGAGCGTACGGTTTCTCGTGTTGAGCCGGAAGGGTCCGCTCACGATGTCGCCGGAAGCGGCCTCGTCGGCCTCCTCGCCGCCGGTGCGGCGGTAGAGCGCGTCGATGCGCGCGGTGAGCTCGGCGGGCGAAAATGGCTTTGTGACGTAGTCGTCGGCGCCGGTCATGAGGCCGGTGACCTTATCCATCTCCTGGCTTTTTGCCGTGAGCATGATAATGCCGATCTTTGAGCCGGAGGCGCGGATGCGCCGGCAGACCTCAAAGCCATCGATATCGGGGAGCATGACATCGAGCAGCGCGACACGGATGTCGGGGTTCTCCTGCAGCGCCGTGAAGGCCTGCTCGCCCGTCTCCGCCTCGATCGGCTCGTAGCCCGAACGCTTGAGGTTGATGACGACGAAGCTGCGTATGCTCGACTCGTCCTCGAGAACCAAAACCTTTTTCATGGGTCCGTCTCCTTTCTCTCGGCGCTCAGAGCGCGCCGGTGATCCAGTCCGTTGTAATGAGGCGGAAGCGGTCTCCGACTGCCTTCTGCGCGTCGTCCCCATCGGAAAACGCGCCGCTGTCGTCGATCTCCGCGGCGTAAACGACGGTGCCGCTGCTCATGAGAACGAAGCGTCCGCCGAGCTTTGCGCGGTCGGCGCGGTTTTCGTCCGTGAGTGTATAGACGGTCAGCGCGTCCTTCGCCTTGCCGCTTTCATCCCGCAGTGCGAGCACAACCGCGTGCTCGCCGGCGACGGTGCTGGTGCGCCGGGCGGTGACTCTGCCGCGCCAGCTCTCCGGCAGCAGCAGATACCAGCCGTCGGCGTAGCAGTGGTAGCTCGACGCGCACAAAGCGCTGCTGCCGTCCGCGCTGAAGGTATACCAGTCGAAAACACTGCTCTCGGGCGCGTCGCGCAAACCGAACTGTTTCTCCGGGACGGGCACGTCGAGCGCGCCGTCGCCGTCAATATCCGTGCAGTAGGCGCCGCTGTGCCGCTTGAACCGGCTGTCGCCGGTCGCGTCGTCGAGCGTGATGTTTTTGAGCCCGCCGCCGGAAAACACAACGATGTCCGTCAGCAGGTTCCCGCTGTCGCTCTCGCTGTACGGTCCCTCGACGAAGGCCGCCGGCACGCCACCCGCGATCGAGGCGATGCGGAAGCGGTCTGCCGTCTTGAGCGAGGCGGAGAGCGCCGCTGTTTTTTTCAAAACGTCCCGGCGCTTCGAGAGCGTGTACAGGTCCATCTCGCCGCCGCCCCCGTCGAGGCGCAGCGCCATAACGTCGTCACGTCCGTCGCCGTTCATGTCTCCGACCTGAAAGTCGAGACAGCTCGCCTGCAGCAGAGCCGAAGCCCCGCCCTCGCCGAGCGCGTAGGCGGTCATGAGCTGCATTTCGGCGGTCGCCTCCCAGGAGACAATGATCTCGCGGCTGCCGTCGCCGTCAAGATCGGCGTATTCCACGCGGCCGATGGCCGATCCGTCGCCGGTAATGCGGTCGGTGAGCGCATACACCCCGTCCGTCTTGCGGTAGACGCAGACGAGCAGCTGCTGGTCCTGATTGCGCAGAAAAGCGACCGCCTCGTTCGTACCGTCGCCGTCGAGATCGGTGAGCTGAACGCTCTGCCGCTGCGAGCCGGCGGTCGGGGCCGCGTATTCGCAGCCGGAGGCGATCTCCGTGTCGATGAGCTTCTGGAGCTGAAGATATTCTTTTGAGGGCTGCGGCAGGCTGTAGAGTTCCTCGGTCTCGGTGAGCGAGCAGCCGGAGAGAACGGTCAGCGCCGCGAGAAAAACGGCGAGCATGCCTTTTTTCAGATTCAAGCCGTTTCCCGTCCTTTCGTTTGAAATGCCGTTTTACAGATACAGATACAAAATAGATTATACCACAGGAAAAATCAAAATGGTAGTGTTAAAGGGCAATATATTGTGATACAATACAGGCAAAACATGCAGGAGAGCGGTTTTTGGGACTCTCCGCGAAAGGGGCGTCGAAATGCTCAGACTCTACTATGCGGACATCCGCGGCCTCGACGAGGCGGACGCGCTGTACCCCCCGCGCAGCGCCTCACCCGGTTCGGCCTTCGGCACCTCGCTGCTGGCATACGCCTATCAGGACACGGTCGGCCTCACGCCGCGCAAGCTCGCGCGCACGCTGCTGGGCCTCAACTCCCTGCCGGACGACCCGGGCTATCATTTTTCGCTGAGTCACAGCAAAACGCACGTCCTCGTCGCCGTCTCGGACAAGCCCGTCGGCGTCGACACGGAGACGCACCGCCGGCTCCCGCTCCAAACGGTCGAAAAGCTCACAACCCCCGCCGAGCGCGCCTGTCTCCCGTTTTTCGACACCTGGGTCCTGCGCGAGAGCTACTACAAGCTCACTGGCAAGGGCGACCTGCGCACGCTCCGCTTCTACCGCCGCGGCGGCAAGCTCGTCCCGCCGGACGAGGAGGTCTTCTGCCGTCTCTACCGCGACATTCCCGGCAGCTCCGCGGCGGTCTGCACCTATGACGGCGACTTCCCGGAAGCCATGATCGCCGTCCCGCCCGAAAAGCTCCTCAAAGCCGACGCCGCCCATGCCCTCAAAGTCACCCGCCGCGCGCAAAGCACCGCGGACCGATAAAAAAGTCCTCCCGAAAAATCGGGAGGACTTTTTTATTGCCTGCGCCCAGGGGCGCGGTTTTTATTTCTCGTCGTAGAATTCCTGCTGCTTGACAAGGTTTTCGTACTTATCCTTTGCCTCCTGCTCCGCCTTGGCAAAGAGCGTCTGCGCTCTGTCGGGGAAGCCGAGCTTGAGCGAAGAGTAGCGGACCTCGCTCATGATATAGTCCTGATAGCTCATCGTCGCGGGCTTGCAGTCGACGGTGAGCGGCTTTTCCTTGCGCGGATCAAAACGGAAGGTATCCCAGTAGCCCGCCTCGACAGCCTGCTTCTCGGTGAGGATGGAGCGGCCCATGCCGTTTTTGGAGCCGTGGTTGATGCAGGGGGAGTAGGCGATGATGAGCGACGGGCCGTCGTAGCTCTCGGCCTCGAGGAAGGCGTTGAGCGTCTGCTGATAGCTTGCGCCCATGGACACCTGCGCGACATAGATATAGCCGTAGGACATGGCGATCTGGGCAAGGTCCTTCTTCTTGACGGACTTGCCGGCTGCCGCGAACTGGGCAACGGAGCCGGTCGGGGTCGCCTTGGAGGCCTGACCGCCGGTGTTGGAGTAGAGCTCGGTGTCGAACACGAGGACGTTGATGTTCTCGTTGGCCGCGAGGACGTGGTCGAGTCCGCCGTAGCCGATGTCGTAGGCCCAGCCGTCGCCGCCAAAGACCCAGAAGCTCGGCTTCATGAGGAGCTCCCAGTGCTCGCAGACGATCTTCGCGTCCGCGCGGTCAGACTTTTTGCACAGTTCGAGCAGCGCGTTGCCCGCGGTCTTGCTCTCCTGCGCGTCTTCCATGACGGCCAGCCACTTTTCGGCGGCTTCCTTGAACTTCGCTTCGCCGGCGAGGCTCTCCACGGCGGTCACAAGTGCCTTGCGGCGCTGCTTGACGCCCTGCAGCATGCCAAAGCCGAACTCGGCGTTGTCTTCAAACAAGGAGTTCTGCCACGCCGGGCCGCGGCCCTCGCGGTTCTTCGTGTAGGGGAAGCTCGGCTCGGAGCCGCCCCAGATGGAGGTGCAGCCCGTGGCGTTGGCGATATACATGCGCTCGCCGAAGAGCTGGGTGGTGAGCTTGGCGTACGGCGATTCGCCGCAGCCGGCGCAGGCGCCGGAGAACTCGAGCAGCGGGGTCTTGAACTGGCTGCCCTTAACGGTGTTCTCGGCAAAGGGCAGGTCGGTCTTTTCGGAGACCTGCTTGTAGCCGTAGTCGTAGGACTTCTGCATCTCAAGCGCGGTGTCGATCGGGACCATCTTCAGTGCGCGCTTGTCTTCCTTGGTCGGGCAGACGTTGACGCAGCTTCCGCAGCCCGTGCAGTCCATAACAGACGGGAGCATCGCGAACCTGTAGCTCTCGCAGCCCTTGCCCTTCATCGGGGCGGACGGCGTGCCGGCGGGCGCGGCCTTGGCCTCCGCCTCAGTCATGACGAAAGGACGGATGACGGCGTGCGGGCAGACAAAGGCGCACATGTTGCACTGGATGCAGTTGTCCGGGTTCCACTGCGGGACCTCGACGGCGACGCAGCGCTTTTCAAAGGCGGAGGTGCCGTTCGGCACAGTACCGTTGGCGATGCCCATAAACGCGGAGACAGGCAGCTTGTCGCCCTGCATCTTGTTGACGGGGACAAGAATTTTCTCGACGAAGTCCTTCGCGTGGTCGAGACCGCCGGTGAGCGCCTGTGCGGGCGCGTCGGGCGCGGGAGTCTTCCAGGAAGCAGGGACCGCGATCTCCTTCACCTTTTCGATGCCGGCGTCGACGGCCTGGATGTTCATGTTGACGATCTTTTCACCCTTGCGGCCGTAGGTCGTGCGGATGGCGTCCTTCATATACTTGACGGCGTCCTCTTCGGGGAGAATTTTCGCAAGCTTGAAGAAAGCGGCCTGCAAAACGGCGTTGGTGCGGTTGCCAAGACCGATCTCGCGCGCGATGGCGATCGCGTCGATCGTGTAGACGCGGATTTTGTTCTTGGCGATATATTTTTTGGCGTCGGCGGGCAGATGCGGTTCCAGAGCCTCCGCCGTGTCATAGGGGCAGTTGATGAGGAAAGCGCCGCCGGGCTTGACGTCCTGCACCATGTCGAACTTGTCGAGGTAGCTGGGGTTGTGGCAGGCAACGAAGTTGGCCTTGGAGACGTAGTAGGTGGACTTGATTGGGCTCTTGCCGAAGCGCAGATGCGAGATCGTGATGCCGCCGGACTTCTTGGAGTCGTACTGGAAATACGCCTGCACCTTCATGTCCGTGTGGTCGCCGATGATCTTGATGGAGTTTTTGTTCGCGCCGACGGTGCCGTCCGAGCCGAGGCCCCAGAACTTGCAGGAGATCGTGTCCGCCGGGGTGATGTCGACTTCCTCCTTGATGGGGATGGAGAGGTTCGTAACGTCGTCGACGATGCCGATCGTGAAGCTGTTTTTGGGCTTTTTTGCCTGAATGTTGCGGTAGGCGGAGATAACAGCGCCCGGGGTGACGTCCTTGGAGGACAGGCCGTAGCGGCCGCCGTAAACCGGGATGTCCGCAAACTTCGTGCCGCGCAGGGCGGAGACGACGTCGACGAACAGCGGCTCACCGACAGCGCCGGGCTCCTTCGTGCGGTCGAGCACGCCGATGGTCTGCACGGTGCTCGGGATGGCGGCGACGAGGTGCTTTGCCGAGAACGGACGGTACAGGCGGACCTTCACGAGGCCAACCTTGTCTCCTCTGGCGTTGAGGTAGTCGACAACTTCCTCAGCCGCTTCGCAGACGGAGCCCATCGCAATCATAACGTGGGTCGCATCCTTCGCGCCGTAGTAGTTGAAGAGCTTATAGTTCGTGCCGATGCGCTTGTTGACCTGCTTCATGTAATCCTCGACGATGCCGGGGATCTCGTCGTAGCGCTTGTTGGCGGCTTCGCGGATCTGGAAGAAGATATCGCCGTTCTGGGCGGTGCCGCGCAGAGCGGGGTCCGCCGGGCTGTTGGCCATGTCGCGGAATTTCTTCACGGCGTCCATGTCGACCATCTCGGCGAGGTCCTTGTAGTCCCACATGGCGACCTTCTGAATCTCGTGGGAAGTACGGAAGCCGTCGAAGAAGTGCAGGAAAGGCATGCTGGCTTTTATGGCGGCGAGGTGCGCGACCGCACCGAGATCCATTGCCTCCTGGGGGCTGTTGGAGCAGAGCATGGAGAAGCCGGTCTGGCGGCAGGCGTAGATGTCGGAGTGATCGCCAAAAATGGACAGGCAGTGCGTTGCGAGGGTACGGGCCGAGACATGGATGACGGCGGGGAGCATTTCGCCCGCGATCTTGTACATGTTCGGGATCATGAGCAGCAGGCCCTGCGAGGCCGTGTAGGTGGTGGTCAGCGCGCCTGCGGTGAGACTGCCGTGGACAGCGCCGGCGGCACCGCCTTCAGCCTGCATTTCGACGACGTTGACCGTTTCGCCGAAGATGTTTTTCTGCCCTGCCGCGGCCCATTTGTCGGCG
>JAKOSQ010000131.1 GCA_029777215.1 Bacillota bacterium | reverse complement strand
CGTCCTCGCGGCCCCACGGATAGCATTTGCGGCAGAAGGGGTCACCGAAGCCGTCGAGCCCCGCCTCGTCGCCGTAATAGACGCAGGGGACGCCCGGCAGCGTGAACTGCAAAACCGTTGCGAGGCGGACGAGCGCGCGGGCGTGCGCGGTCTGCTCCGGAGAGAAAACGTAATTTGCCTGCGCTTCCAGGCTCTCCGTGGTCTCCGCCCCGGTGAGGACGGTCAGCAGGCGCGGCGTGTCATGTGTCGAAAGATTGTTCATGAGGCAGTCGAGCGCCGGCTTCGGGTAATCTTCCACAATGCTCTCGACCGCCTCGCCCAGCGCGGCGGCGTCGCCGTCGGCAGCGTAGCGCAAAATGGCAACGCGGAAGGGGTAGTTCATCGTCCCGTCGAGCTCTGCGCCCTCGAAATAGTGGCGGCGCTCGCCGTAGGCGATCTTGTTTGAGGCGTCCTCCCAAACCTCGCCGATGAGCAGGGCGTCGGGCTTTTCCTGCCGGGCGGCGAGCCGGATCGCGCGCACGAGGCCGTCCGTCAGCTCGTCGACGACGTCGAGCCGCCAGCCGTCCGCGCCGAGCGCGAGCCATTTTTTCACGACGCCGCCCTCGTCGCAGAGGTAGTCGCAAAAATCGAGATTGCCCGCCCGGATGCGCGGCAGCGTTTTGATGCCCCACCAGCTCTCATAGCTCTCCGGCCAGTCAGAGAAGGCGTACCAGTTGAAGTAGCGCGACGCGCGGGACTGATACGCGCCGAGGCTGTCATAGCGGCCATAGCGGTTGAAATAGATCGAGTCGTCACCCGTGTGGTTGAAAACGCCGTCGAGGATGACGCGGATGCCGCGCGCTTTGGCCTCGCGGCAGAGCTTTTGGAAATCGGCCTCGTCACCAAAGGCGGGGTCGATCTTTTTGTAGTCCCCGGTGTCGTACTTGTGGTTCGACGACGCCTCAAAAATCGGGTTGAGATAGAGGCAGCTCACGCCGAGCTCCTGCATATACGGCAGCTTTTCGATGACGCCCGCGAGGTCCCCGCCGAAAAAGTCGTTGCGGCGCGTGATCCCGTCCGCGTCCGGGGCAAATTTCGGCGTGCCGCCCCAGTCGTCCCGGCGGTACTGTCCGTCCCGCAGGGGGTGCTCGCCGCCTTTGCAGAAGCGGTCGACAAATATTTGATAAAAAACCCCTCCCACGATCCACGCGGGTGTGGTATAATCTGATTCATATATGGTGAGCTGCCAGAAGACCGGTGCCTCCGCCGTCAGCTCGGCGCGGTTTCCGGGACCTTTCGAGACGCTTCGCGGTCCCTCCGCCGTGCTGAGACGAAACGCATACCAGTACAGCCCGGCGCGCTCCTGGGCGACACAGCCCTCAAAGCGGTCCCAGCCGTCGGCGCTCCAGACGTGCTCGAGCGGCTGCTCCGTCTCGCGGCCGTCCGCGTCGCAGCGGAACACGAGCCGGACGTCCTCCGCCCGCAGCGCGGACGCGACGCGCAGACCGACGCAGAGCGTTTCCCCCGCCGGCATGGCGCCGAAGGGCAGGCGGTCAAGCTCGCTGCGCGAATTGAAAAGCACCTTTTCCATCTGCGTCTCCTCCCGGGCAGCATCTCGCCGCCCACCTGCATTATAAACGATACAGCCCCCGGCGGCAACGCCGAATTCAAATTGGAGTGACGAATTATGCTTACAAAAGAACAGATCCTCGCGATGTGCGACCACACCGTTCTGCGCCCGGAGGCGGAATTACCCGAGATCATTGACAACTGCCGCCTCGCGCAGAACTTCCACTGCGCTTCGATGTGCCTCGCCCCGAGCTTTGTCAAGCCCGTCCGCGATATGTTCGGCGACAGCCTTCGCATCACGACGGTCGTCGGCTTCCCGAACGGGTACAGTGACACCGCGACCAAGGCGTACGAGGCGCTGCACCTCATCAACGAGGGCGCAGACGAGATCGACGCCGTCATCAACATCGGCTGGGCGCGGGAGGGGAACTACAAGGACCTCGCCGAGGAACTGCGCCGCCTGCGCCGCCAGACGCAGGACCACACACTCAAAATCATCGTCGAGACCTGCAAGCTTCCGATCCCGGTTCTGCGCGAGGTCTGCCGCATCGTCTCCGACTCAGGCGCGGACTTCATCAAGACCTCCACAGGCTTTGCCGAGCGCGGCGCGTCGGTGGACGACATCCGCATCATGCGCGAGGAGTGCGCTCCCGCCGTCAAAATCAAGGCCGCCGGCGGCATCCGCACCTTTGAGGACGCGCAGGCGCTCATCGACGCGGGCGCAGACCGCCTCGGAACCTCCCGGCTCGTCAACCTCATGCTGCCGGACATCACACTCAAGCCCGACGATGAAAAGAAAAAGAGATAGCCGCTGGCACATCGTCCGTCTCAAGTACGACGAGCTTCTGTGGGTGAGCCTTGTGCTCGTCTTCGGAACGCGGCTCCTGACAAAGCCGATGGGCCTGTCGCAGGACGTGCAGCTCCTGCTGTACGCCTGCGCGGGCTTTCTGACGGCGCTGTATATCTGCCTGTCCTACGGCGAGATATACAAAAGAAAGTAAATTAATCCTTGACAAAACGGGTCCGTACTGATAATATATACAAGCAAAACAAAGTAGGTTCGGCTGGTGTCCGTCCTCACCCTGCCGCAAAGGCGAACAGGGTCAATATCCGGCAGAGTCTATACCATGCGTATAGATCAGTTCTGTGCAGGATTGCGGATGCCTTAGCATCCGCATTTACTTTTATCCGGGCTAAAAACCCGAAGATGCTTGGAGGT
>JAKOSQ010000130.1 GCA_029777215.1 Bacillota bacterium | reverse complement strand
CTGTTTTCCGCTTTCCATCGCTGAAAAAGCGTGCTATGATACCTTTGTCTTTGTCTTGCAGACAATTCGATTGTGAGGAGAAAAGGTATGGAAAACAAATTAAAGGAGAAATACGGCCTCGGCGTGGCGATCTGCATGGTCATCGGCATCGTCATCGGCAGCGGCGTGTTCTTCAAGGCGGAAAAGGTCCTCGCGGCGACCGGCGGCAGTCAGCCGCTGGGCATCCTCGCGTGGGTCATCGGCGGCGCGATCATGATGGTCTGCGCCGGTACCTTCGCCATCATGGCCACGCGCTACAGCTACGTCAACGGTCTCGTCGACTACGCGGAATCCACCTGCGGCGGCACATACGCCTATTTTGTCGGCTGGTTCATGGCCGTCATCTACTACCCGACGCTCACGAGCGTCCTCGCGTGGGTCTCCTCGCGCTTCACCTGCGTCCTCTTCGGCTGGGACGAGGTCGGCGGCGCGTCTCTCGCGCTCTCGGCCTTCTTCCTGTGTGCAAGCTTTAGTCTCAACGCACTCTCGCCCCGGCTCGCGGGCAAGTTTCAGGTCTCGACGACCATCATCAAGCTCATTCCGCTGTTCCTCATGGGCATCATCGGCCTCATCGTCGGTCTGCGCAGCGGCATGACGGCGGAAAACTTCAGCACCGTCGTCGAGCCCGCCAAGGCCAATTCCCACGGCCTGCTCACTGCCGTCGTCGCCACAGCCTTCGCCTACGAGGGCTGGATCATCGCGACCTCCATCAACGCGGAGCTGAAAAACTCCAAGAAGAATCTGCCGATCGCACTGACGGTCGGCTCCATCGTCATCATTGTGATCTACGTCCTTTACTACGTCGGTCTGACCGGCGGCGTCACGAACGCGCAAATGATGAAGAGCAGCCGCGAGGCCACAAAGCTCGCCTTCACAACGGTCTTCTCCAGAGCCGGTGGCACGCTGCTCTACGTCTTCGTTGTCATCTCCTGTCTCGGCACGCTCAACGGCCTCATGCTCGCCTGCTCGCGCGGAATGTACTCCCTCGCCTGCCGCGGCCGCGGCCCGAAGCCCGCGCTCTTCCGCGAGGTCGACCCCGTTTCAAACATGCCGACGAACTCGGCAGCTTTCGGGCTGCTCCTGTGCGGGGCGTGGCTGCTCTACTTCTACGGCGCGCAGCTCGCGGACCCGGCGTGGTTCGGACCGTTTTCGTTCGACATTTCGGAGCTCCCGATCGTTACGATCTACGCCCTGTATCTGCCGATCTTCATCTCCATGATGATAAAGGAGAAGGACCTCGGCTTCGGCAAGCGCTTCGTCATGCCGATCCTCGCGCTGTGCGGCAGCGTCTTCATGTGCTATGCCGCCTACGTCGCGCACGGGGTGGCCGTCTTCTGGTATCTCCTTCTCTTCGCGGTCATCATGCTCGTCGGCGCCTTCTTCCGGGGCGGCGAGAAAACCGCCGAATAAACACAACCAAAAAGCAGCCGTCCGGCATCAAAGCCGGGCGGCTGCTCTTGTTTTATCTCTATTTGCTTCTGATCTCCATGTCGCCGGAGACGCAGCTCATCGTGAAGTCCGCTTTTCCGTCCCCGACAAGATAGCTGCCGCCGCTGCGGCGCATCGGGAAATCGCAGTCAAATTTTCCGGAGACGGCGGAAAATGAGAGCGTGAAGCCGCTGCTCTTCGGAACGGTCAGCACCCCGTCGCCGGAGACGGTCGCAAAGGCGAGCGTCTCCGGACAGACGCTGCAGGCGGCGTTCAGATCGCCGGAGGTCGTCTTGGCATCGAGCCTGTCAAAGCTGCCTCTGCAGTCGACATCGCCGGAGATGCTGTGTGCCTCGAGCGCGGCGCAGGCACCGTCGAAGTTCAGATCGCCGGAGGCGGCGTGCAGCTCGGCGCTGTCGGCGTTGAGCACTGCCTTGAGACTGCCGGAGCCGCTGCTGAAAGCGAGTTTCCCGACCTGCAGGCCGCTGACG
>JAKOSQ010000129.1 GCA_029777215.1 Bacillota bacterium | reverse complement strand
TGGGCCGTGTGCGTGTGGCCGTACATCGCCACCGACGCGCCGCGGCGCGCCGCCTCCTCGAGCAGCTTCGCGCGCGTGGACTTGACGCCGTAGAGGTGGCCGTGCGTGATGAAAATGCGCACGCCGCAGACCTCGAAGAGCTCCGTCTCGGGCGAGACGGGCAAAAAGTCGCAGTTGCCCCGGACGGCGTGGACGGGCAGGTCCGGAAAGCGCTCTTTGAGAAGCGCTACGTCCCGCTCCCCGTCGCCGAGGTGGACGACCGCGTCGGGCCTGAGCTCCGTGATCGCGTCGAACATTTTCTGTGTGCTGCCGTGGGAATCGGAAAAGATCGCAAGCTTCATCGTTGACCTCCGGTAACGGGCGGCACCGGACGGAATATACTGGAGTGAAAGTATTTCCGGGAGGTGCCGTAATGCAAGATTTTGACAAACTGAGCAAGGAAATCATGAAAGGCCGCTCGGGCGAGCTGCAGAACGTCGTGAATTCGACCGAGGGAAAAAATATTGGCAAGGCAGTCGACGGCGAGGCGCTCAAAAAGGCGGTCGAGCGCGGCGACAGCGCCGCGGTGAGCCAGATCATGTCGCAGTTTATGCAGACGGGCGAGGGCAAGGCACTCGTCGAGCGCATCAACAAAAGTTTCGGGAAAAAATAGCGGGAGGCGGACATTTTGGAGGATATGAGCGGCGCGATCAACAGCATTTTGAACGACCCGCAGCAGATGCAGAAGGTCATGGAGATGGCCGGGCAGCTCATGGGAAATGGCGGCGCCGCGCAGCCGGGCGGCGGGGAGGCCGCGCCGTCGCTCGACGGGATGCTCGCCTCGCTCGGCGGAAACGGCGGGGTCGACCCGCAGCTCGCGGGGCTCCTCGCCGGGGCGGGCGCGAAGCTCCAGGGCCTTTTGGGCGGGGGCGGGCTCGGAAACCTCCTTGGTGGCGGAAGCGGACTCGGCGGGCTGCTCGGCGGGAACGGCCTCGGGGGACTCGGACGTCTGCTCGGCGGGGGCGGGGGCGGGGGCGGACTCACGGGCCTGCTTTCAAACGCCGCGCGCGCCTCCGGCAGCAGCGGCGACAAAAAGCAGCTCATCGAAGCGCTCAAGCCGTATCTTTCGGCGAGCCGCTGCGCCAAGCTCGACCGGGCGGTGGTCTTTGCAAGAGTCATGCGAGTCGCGGGTGCCGCGGCACTGTTGAGGGAGGGACCGAAATGAAGCGCTATAACGCCGTCACCGGCCGCACGGAGAACGTGCCGGAGCCGGGGCCGGTCTTTGCGCCCGAAGCGCCGCCGCAGGGCAGCAGACAAGCGGCAAGGCCGCCCGCCCGGCCGGGACGCTTCGGCGGGTTGGACGGCCTGCTCAAAAGGTTTGACATCGCCTCGCTCGAGACGGAGGATCTGATCCTGATCGGCATTTTTTATCTGCTCTACCGCGAGAGCGGCGACGTGGAATTTCTGCTGATCGCGGGGGCAATGTTGTTCATGTAGGCACAGTGAAATACTCGTCCGCCGGCGTCGTGAGGTCGGTCGATACGGATTCCATCGTATAGACCGGCGTGTCGCCGTCGTCGATCTCGGCGGAGACGAGCAGTCCCGAGCTGATTGAGATGAATACTTGGTTTACATAATTCAAATCGCCGGGGCGGTATTTGACATAGATGCAGCTCTGTCCGGCGTGGTCAACGTAGGCCGCTTCGAGGATGTTGTCGGCGGAGACGTCGAACAGGCCCTCGTAGGTCATGAGACGGGCGTACTCGTCGAGCTGCTGCGTTTCCGTGCCAACGGCGAGGGAGGAGCGGAAGACATTTGTAGAGCCGTTATACCACAGCGCATAATTTTTGCCGTCGACCAGAATATTCTTGACGCTGCCGCCGCGTGCGATGCTCACGCGGGTCTTGTCGTTCTTTTTCCAGACGCTGACCGTGGCCTCGCTCTGCCCGCCGCTCCAGAAGTTTTTGACGGTACAGACGCGGGAGTAGCTGGCCGTTCGCTTGAGCGAGCCGCGCAGCAGCTGCACGGTGTCCTTCGTCACGTCCGCGCGGCGGATGGAGTCGCCCGTGCTCTCCGCGCCGGTGGGCGAGGGCACGCTGATGGCGTGCTGCGTCGTCTTCGGCAGACATAGCAGCACGATGACAACGACGACCACGGCCGCCGCGGCGATCTGCAGCGGCTTCTTTTTCAGAAAAGAGAGAAGCTTTTCCTTCACGTTGCCCTCCAGTTCAATGAAAGAGTTTACATAATTATTGTACATGGAAGTCCCCGGGACGCTTTTTCGTCCGGCCGAAGCCGTAGAGGATGCACTCGGCGATGCGCTTGCAGGCGGTCCCGTCGCCGTAGGGGTTGACGGCCCTGGCCATGCGCTCATAGAGCGCGTCGTCCGTGAGCAGCGCTTCGGCGCGCGCGAAGATGTGGTCCTCGTCTACGCCGGCGAGCTCGACCGTCCCGGCCTCGACAGCCTCGGGGCGCTCCGTTTCGCGCCGCAGAACAAGCACTGGCTTGCCGAGCGCGGGCGCTTCCTCCTGCAGGCCGCCGCTGTCCGTCATGATGAAGAAGCTCTTTGCCATGAGGCGATGCATCTCCATCGCGTCGAGCGGGTCGATGAGGAGAATGTTTTCAACGCCGCCGAGGATGCGCTTGGCGGTGTCGCGGACATAGGGCGAGAGGTGGACGGGGTAGACAACTGTGATCTCCGGGTGCGCCTCGGCCATGCGGCGGACGGCGCGGAAGATATTTTCCATCGGCTCGCCGTAATTTTCGCGGCGGTGGCAGGTCATCGCGATCACGCGGCGATTGGCAAAGTCGAGGCTTTGCAGGGCCGGGGTCGTGAACGTGCCGTCGCCGATCGTGTATTTCATCGCGTCGATGACCGTGTTGCCCGTGACGAAGATGTTTTCGCGGACGTTTTCGTTTTTGAGGTTTTTCGCGTTCTGCGCGGTCGGGGCAAAGTGGTAGGTCGCGAGGCGCGCGACCATGCAGCGGTTCATTTCCTCCGGAAAGGGGGAGTAGCGGTCAAAGGTGCGCAGGCCCGCTTCGACGTGGCCGACGGGAATCTTCTCGTAAAACGCGCCCAGGGCGCTCGCGAAGGTCGTTGTGGTGTCACCGTGGACAAGGACAAGGTCCGGCTTTGCCTCGCGCAGAACGCCGCCGAGGCCGTTTAAAACGCGGCTTGTGATGTCCGAGAGCGTCTGGCCGGACTGCATGATGTCGAGATCGTAGTCCGGGCTGATCGAAAAGCAGTCGAGCACGCCGTCGAGCATTTGCCGGTGCTGGGCGGTGACGCAGACGATGCTCTCAAATTCGGGACGGCTGTCGAGCTCGAGAACGAGCGGGGCCATTTTGATCGCCTCCGGCCGGGTGCCGAAGACGGACATGACTTTGATGGGTGCCATTATTTTTCCTCCGTATCGTCGTCGGCGTCGGGCTTGTCGTCGTCGTCAGCCTTTTTCTCCGGCTCCGGTTCGATGGTCGGCGTTTC
>JAKOSQ010000128.1 GCA_029777215.1 Bacillota bacterium | reverse complement strand
TGCGCCGATGTCGAGGCCGCGCGTCGGCTGCACGAAGATCATGAGGCGGCTGTCCATTTCGATCTCGCGGGCAATGATGGCCTTTTGCTGGTTGCCGCCGGACATGGAGCGCACCTGGGTCGCGGTTCCCTGTCCGCTGCGGATGTCGTAGTCCGCAATGAGCTTTTCGCCGTGCGCGTCAAAGGCGGTGCGGTCGAGCACGCCTTTTTTGCAGTAGGGCTCCTGAAAATAGTCGCGGAGCGTAAGGTTCTGCGCGAGGTCGAAGTCGAGCACGAGGCCGACGTCCTGCCGGTCCTCCGGGATGTAGGAGACGCCGCGAAGCGTGCGCTCGCGGACGGACAGGCCGGTCACATCCGCGCCGTTGAGGAATATCCTGCCGCCGCTGATGGGGACGAGACCCGCGACCGCGTCCGCGACTTCGGTCTGGCCATTGCCCGAGACGCCCGCAACCGCGAAAATTTCGCCGCCGTGGACGGAAAAGGAGACATTTTTGACGAGCTGCACGCCGTCCGCGTCCCTGACGGAGAGCTCCTCGACCCTTAGCACCTCCGGGCCGGGCTTCGCCGGGGCCTTGTCCACCGTGAAGCTGACCTCGCGGCCTACCATGAGGTTCGCCATTTCCTTCGTGGTGGTCGAAGCGACGTCGTAGACCCCGACGAGCTTTCCCCTGCACAGGATGGCGCAGCGGTCTGCCACCTGCTTTATCTCCTCGAGCTTGTGCGTGATGAGGATGATGGTCTTGCCCGCGTCGCGCAGCTCGCGAATGATCTTCAAAAGAAATTCGATCTCCTGCGGGGTGAGCACAGCCGTCGGCTCGTCAAAGATCAAAATTTCCGCCTCGCGGTAGAGCATTTTCAGAATTTCGACACGCTGCCGGGTCGAAACGTTCACATCCTCGATCTTTTTGCGCGGGTCGACCTCGAGGCCGTAGCGCTTCGAGAGGGCCTCGATCTTCCGGTCCGAGCCCTTGATGTCGACGGACGGCAGAAAGCCGAGAAAGCGGCTGTTCGGCTCCTGACCGAGGATGATGTTCTCCGTGACCGTGTAGTTTTCAACGAGCTTGAAGTGCTGGTGCACCATGCCGATGTTGAGCTTTGTCGCGTAGGACGGCGATGTGATTCTGACCTTTTCGCCGCGGATAAGGATTTCGCCCTCGTCCGGGGCATACATGCCGAAGAGCATCGACATGAGCGTCGACTTGCCCGCGCCGTTCTCGCCGAGAATGGCATAGATTTCGCCCTTTTTGACAGCGATGGAGACGTCGTCATTGGCGACGATGCCGGGAAAGCGCTTGGTGATGTGGCGCATTTCTACTATATAATCGTCCATGCAGGATCTTCTCCTTTGCCTGACAATGATATTTCCATTCTACACGCGGCGGACGCGGCTGTCAATTTTAATCCGCGCCGATCAGCTATAATCTGTTTCCTTCCCGGAAAAACAAAAAAGCGTCTCTCCCCGCCGAAGCGGAGGAGAGACGCGGAGTCCCTTTTCTGTGCTTATTTGAGGCCCTTGAAGTTGTCGACGGTCTCGGTGGAGGTGCTGGAGGGCGGGACGATCTCGCCGCTCTTGACCTTTGCATAGGCGTCCTTGAGCGCGGCGAGGGTCTTCTCGCCGAGCTGCTGCTGGCCTTCGTCGGAGACATAGCCGGTGGAGTCGGTGTCTGCCTTCAGAAGGTTGTTGCCGCCCTTGAAGCTGCCGTCCGTGATGGCGGTGAGCTGGCGGTTGATGTTGATGCCCATGTTCTTGAGGACGGAGGTGAGCACGATGTTGCTCGAGCCGTTTTCGCCGTCCTTGTACTGGTTGGTGTCGCAGCCGATGACCTTGACGTTCTGGGCTTCCTTGGCGGCCGTGAAGACGCCGTTGCCGGAGTTGCCCGCGGCGACGAAGAGGACGTCAACGCCCTGATCGATCAGAGCCTTGCCAACGACCTTGCCGGTTTCTGGATCCGTGAAACCGCCGATATAGTTGCCGCCGATGCTCTTGCCGTCGACCGTGCCGGCATAGGACGCGACCTCGACGCACTTGGCGGAGGTGGAGAGCTTTGCGTTTGCATAGTTGACGCCGGCTTCAAAGCCATACTGGTAGTTGATGTTGGACGGGAAGGGCTGGCCGTT
>JAKOSQ010000127.1 GCA_029777215.1 Bacillota bacterium | reverse complement strand
GCGCGTGAGACGGAAAAGATCGTCTCATAGACGCTCTGAACATAGCCAACGGCCTCCGGCGCGCAGTTCCGGGAGACGCGGGCGAGCACCTCCCGCTCGCGGCGGCGGTCCGAAACGGGGCTGCCGCTGTCCTTTTTCTTCTCGGCAATCTCGCGCGAGCAGGCCATGCGCCGCGTGAGCAGCGCAGCGAGCTCCGTATCGATGCCGTCTATCTTTTCTCTGGTTTCGCTCAGGTCATTCATGGCTCCCGTCCTTTCCGGTTTCGCTCAGCACACCGCCGAGCGCTTTGAAGTCCTCAAAAAAGCGGGGATACGATTTGTCCGCCGCCTGCGCGCCGCCAATCTCGACGGGGCCGGTGCAGGCCGCCGAGGCCGCCGCCGCCGCCATCACGATGCGGTGGTCCCCCGCCGCGTCGACATAGCCGCCGGGCAGAAGCGGTCTGCCGCGAATGAGAAAGTCGCCGCCCTGCAGCTCGATCTCGCCGCCGAGGGCGCGCACGAGTCCCATGCAGCTCTCGACGCGGTCGCTCTCCTTGCCGCGCAAACGCTCGACATTGCGGATGCGCGAAACGCCGTCCGCCCCCGCCGCGAGCACGCAGAGCACCGGCACGAGGTCCGGCGAGCGGTCCGTCTCGAGGTCGAAGGGCCGCCGTCCGCCCGCCATGCACTTGACCGTCTCCCCGGTATGAGAGACGTTCGCGCCGTAGTGCTTTAAAATGTCGAGGATGCGGCTGTCCGGCTGCAGAGAGCCGAGTGGCAGTCCCGTCAAAACGACATCCCCGCCGAGCGCGGCGGCGGCGAGCCAGAAGGCGGCGTTGGACCAGTCGCCCTCCGCGTTGACCGCGCCGGGCGAGCGGTAGGCGGCGGCTGTAACCGCAAAGCCGTCCGGCAGGAGCTTCACCGGCGCTCCAAAACGCCGCATGGCCGAAGCCGTCATGCCGACGTACTGCTCCGAAACGAGCGGACTTGTGAGCTTCACCTCGCAGGTCCCGCCCGTCAGGGGCGAGGCGAGCAGCAGACCCGAAACGAACTGGCTCGAGATGTTTCCGGGCACCGCAAAGGTCCCGGGCGTGAGCTTTCCCGCAAGCTTGAGCGGAAAGGTGCGGCTGACAACCGTTTTGCCGCGCTGCTCGAGCGCCGCGAGCAGCGGCGCGACCGGGCGCTCCGGGAGCCGCCCCGCCCCCGTGAGGGTCGGCGTCCCGCTCACGGCGGCGGCCACCGGCAGCAAAAAGCGCAGCGTGCTGCCGCTCTCCCCGCAGTCGAGCAGCGGGCTCCGTTCCGCCTGTTTCGCGGGCGTGACGCGCAGACCCGTTTCCGTTTTTTCGATCCCCGCGCCGAGGGCGGCGAGGCAGCGTCCGGTCGCCTCGATGTCGCGCGAGGTCGAAGCGAGCGAAATCTCGGTGACGCGGTCGGCGAAGGCGGCGCAGATGAGCAGGCGGTGCGCGTCGGACTTCGAGGCAATGGCCGCGAGCATCCCCCGCAGCGGCGCGGGTGTGATTTTCACATTCATAACAGTTTCCCCAGCTCTGTGAGCTTCACGGGCTGCAAGAAGCAGTCGCCGACATCCCGGATGAGCACGACGGAAATGGTCCCGCCGCTGATTTTTTTGTCCGATGCTGCGGCCGCCGCGAGCGCTTGCGCGTCATACGGGCACGCGACCGGCAGACCGTTTCGTCTGAGCGTTTCCTTGATGCGCGCGGCGGTCTCCGGGCGGAGCGCGCCCGCTTTGACGGAGGCGTCCGCAATGAGCGCCGTGCCGATGGCGACGGCGCAGCCGTGCGGCGTTTCGTAGCCGCTGAGGGCTTCGACCGCGTGGCCAAAGGTATGACCGAGGTTCAGAAAGCGCCGGTCGCCCGTATCAAACTCGTCGCGCGCAACGAAATCCGCCTTGATCTTTACACAGTGGGCGACGATCTCATCGATGCGCTCCCGCGCCTGTCCGCACTCAAAAATTTCAAACAAATCGGGCGCGGCGAGGATGCCGCACTTGATCGCCTCGGCACAGCCGCAGGCAAAGTTCGTCTCGTCGAGTGTATGAAAGCTCTGCGTGTCGCATACGACGAGACACGGTTGGTGGAAAGCTCCGGCCTGGTTTTTGCCGCTGGCGAGATCGACGCCCGTCTTGCCGCCGACGGAGGAGTCAGCCGCCGCAAGCAGCGTCGTCGGCACCTGCACAACCCTGATGCCGCGCTGGTAGCAGGCCCCCGCGAAGCCCGCGAGATCCCCGACGACCCCGCCGCCGAGGGCGACGACGACATCCGAGCGCGCAAAGCCCGCCGCGCCGAGCGCTTCAAGCAGCTGCCCGAAGGTCGCAAGGTTTTTGCTCCGCTCCCCCGCCGGAAAGACGAATTCGGAAACGGAAAAGCCCGCGCCCGCGAGTGAGTCGCGCACGCGCGCTCCATAGAGCGGAAAGACCGTGTCGTCGCTCACGAGCATGGCCCGGCAGGGGTCAACGACGCCGGCGAGCAGGCGGCCCGTCTCCGGCAGCAGGCCCGCGCCAATGTGGACGGTGCAGCGCTGCGAGGCGTTAACTTCGATCTCAGTCATGTTCCGCGTCGATCCTTTCCTTGATTTCGCGTCCCTCGCGCAGAAGGCCGCACAGCGTCCCGGCGTCGTTTGCGCCGAGGGCCTGCGAAAAATCGCTCAGCCGCGCGATGAGGCCGTCGAGCTCCGCCTTGAGCGGCGCGCGGTTTTCTAAAAAGAGCTCCGTCCACAGCTCCTCGTTGAGCCGCGCGACGCGGGTCATGTCCCGGTAGCTGCCCGCCGAAAAGCCGTGGTGCTCTTCCGCCGTCGGGCTCTTCACATAGGCGCTTGAAACGATGTGCGCGAGCTGCGAGGTGTAGGCGATCACGCGATCATGCTCGCCAGGCGTCGTCTCCACGACCTGCGCGAAGCCGAGCGCGAGGAAGAAGTCCGTGAGCCGCGTCACTTCGCCGCGCGGCGTGTCCGCAAACGGCGTCAGGAGCATCGACGCACCGTCGAAGAGGTTTTCGAGCGCGCTGTCGTAGCCGCTGACCTCGCGCCCCGCCATCGGGTGCGCGCCGATGAAGGTGAAGTCCCGGCCCGCGACGCTCTCCCGCACGCGGTCACACACATAGTCCTTGACCCCGCAGAGGTCCGAAACGAGGCTGCCCGGAGCAAAGCGCTCCGCGTTTTCGCAGATGAAGTCCGCCGCCGCCCCGGGCCAGAGGGCGACGAGGACGAGCTCGCAGTCTCCGAGACTCTCGCTGTCGAGGATGCCGTCGCAGGCGCCCTCGCGCAGCGCGCAGTCGCGACTTGCGGCGTCCCGGTCAAAGCCGAGGACGCGGCAGTCCGTGCGGCTCTTGACCGCCTTGGCCATCGAGCCGCCGATGAGGCCGAGGCCCACGATCCCGACAGTCATACGAGCTTCCTTCCCACAACGTCCAGCACCGGACGCAGCTTCCCCGTCAGTTCTGTGAAGACGGCGGGCGTGATCGACTGCGGACCGTCGCACAAGGCGTGGGCCGGGTCGTTGTGGACCTCGATGATGAGGCCGTCTGCCCCGGCGGCGGCCGCCGCGAGCGCCATCGGCGGGACATATTTCGCGTGGCCCGTCGCGTGCGAGGGGTCGACGATGACCGGCAGATGCGTCCGCTCGTGCAGCGCCACAACCGCCGAAATGTCGAGCGTGTTGCGCGTGTACGTCTCAAACGTGCGGATGCCGCGCTCGCAGAGGATGACCTTTTCGTTGCCGCCGGACATGATGTACTCGGCGCTCATTAAAAGCTCCTCAAGAGTGCTGGCGAGCCCGCGCTTCAAAAGAATGGGCTTGTCGAGCTTGCCCAGTTCCTTCAAAAGTTCATAGTTCTGCATGTTCCGCGCGCCGACCTGAATGACGTCGATGTCCTCAAAAAGCGGCAAGTGGCTCGCATCCATGATCTCGGTGACGACCGGCAGGCCG
>JAKOSQ010000126.1 GCA_029777215.1 Bacillota bacterium | reverse complement strand
GGGAAAGGAGCCGGGAATCCGTTTGCGCAGTTTTCCGCTTGCGGGAAACGGAGCGATAAGGTTTTCCGGCGACGTTACTCTCCGATTGCGGCAGTTTTGATGATGAAGCGGACGCTGCCGTCGGTGTCGTCGGCGATGCCGGAATAGTTCTTGTAGTTTTTGGCGTTTTCAAGCATGCTCGTCACGCGCGGCAGGAGGCTTGTGACCTCGCTGCCGGAGAGGCTGCCGAGCTTCGACTTGATCTGGCTGACGAACTCGTTCATGCCGTCGGAGAGCTGCATTGCGCCGTCCTTGAGCTGGCTCACGCCGTTTACGAGGCTCACGCCGCCGTTTTGCAGTTTGCCCGCACCCTCGGCGACCTGCTGGGCGCCCGCAGAGACCTGCTTTGCGCCGGCGGTCGCGCTGGAGACGCCGGCCGTGTAGGCGCCGATGCCGGAATAGAAGGCCGCGTACTGGTCGAGGGAGGCCTTGAGCGCCTTGATGGAGGCATAGTCCGCGTTGGAGTTCAGGCCCGCTTCGACCTGCTCCTTGATCGCGGCCTGCACCGCGTCGGAGGCGAGCTGCTCCTTGACGTTGGCTTCAACGGTCTTTTTGCCCTCATCGGAGGCCATGTACTGCTCGACGCCCGCCTTGACGTAGGCCTGGCCCGCGTCGGTCTTGGCAAAGGCTTCCGCCTGCTCCTGCGTCATGCCCTTCGCGACCGCGCCGGCAACAACCTTTTCCCCGGCGGTCGCCGCCGCCTTTTCGCGGACGGCGGCTTCGACCTTGGCGCGGACCTGCGGCTCGGCAGCCGCCTGGCCCTGCGCGTAAGCGCCGGCGGAGAGGGTGTTGAGCAGGCTCGTGATGTTGGCGGAATAGGTCTCCGGCGTCAGCGAGACGGAGCCGAGGCCCTTGGCGGCCAGCGCCGTGTTGAGTTGAGTCTGGGCCTCGGTGCAGAGGGTCGTGAAGACCTTGTAGGCGCCCGCCTTGAGGTTCGCGCTGTTGGCATCGAGGGTCGTGAGGCCGTTCGAGAGCTGCGTCGCGCCGGCATTGAGCTTCACGGCGCCGGCGTCGAGAGTGTCGAGGCCGTTTTTCATTTCGCCGGACTTCTGCAGGAGCGTGGACAGGCCGTCATAGAGCTTGGATGAGCCGTTCGTGAGCTGCGTGACGGCGCCCGAGACCTGATCGAGCGCGCCGGAGAGGTCGCTGGCGTTTTTGAGCTTGTCGGTGTTGACGGCCTCCGCCCACTCGCAGGTGGCGTAGGTCATCGTGGAGCTGAGCTTGAAGTCGGTCGCGTCGGCGGTGACTTCAACATATTCGGGGACGTCCGCGAGCTCCTCGTCGCCGAGGTTCACGGTGTTGCGCAGGCCCGGGAAGGCAAAGCCCATGACGACCGTGCGGTCGCCGTCATCGACGAGCTTGCCGTTCGAGACGGTGACGTTCTTGAAGTTCGCGTTTTCAAGGATGAAGCCGGTCATCGCGAGGAAGGGGACGTTTTCCGCGCCCTGTTCCTTGAGAACGTCCTTGTCGAGGCTGTAGTCGTAGCGGATGGCGATCTTGCCGCTCTTGCCGGCGATCTCGTCGGCGGAGGCGGCCTTGCCGTCGAGCGTGTAGCTGACCTTCACCTGCACAGGCGCGGTCTTTTCCGAGGTGCCCTGATAGTAGATGTCGTTGCCCTGCGCGTTCCAGCTGAGACTGCCGTCGGCGTTTTTCTGGAAGGTCTCGCTGCCCTTGACGTTTGTGATGTCGCTGAGGTCGGATTTGTCCTTGAGGGTGTCGGCCTTGGCGGCGTTTTTGAGCTCGTCGCTGACGATCACCTTCTGCACCGCGCCGTCCGCGTTCGTCATGACGTAGACCGTTTCATCCTTTTCGGCCTTGTCGCCCGCGGCGGTCGTGTCCGAGGTGTTGAGCAGCGAGGTGTTATCCGGCTTGTTCGCGCTGTAGGCGACGCCGCCGACCGTGCCGCAGGCAAGGCAGGCCGAGAGCGTGATTGCAACGGCCTTCTGTTTTTTATTGCTGAAATCCAGAAACTTCATAAGTGTCCCTCCGTTAATTTCAAATGTATGTCAGCCCTGTTCGTCGGACGCTTCCGCAATGTCCTCCGCAAGTGCCGCGTTCGGGGTGAGCCAGTGGTAAGAGGTCTTTTCGATGAGCTTAGAGAAGATGATGAGCAGCGCCGGCAGGATGAAGATGAT
>JAKOSQ010000017.1 GCA_029777215.1 Bacillota bacterium | reverse complement strand
CGAGTAGGTGATGGCCTCGACGCTGCCGGTCGAGGGGTTTTGCATCATGCGGAGCGTCGAGCGGATCCAGACGATGGACCCGGCGACGCCGCGGATTGGAAAGTCCCGCACGAGCTCCCGCACACCATTTTTAAAGAGCTCCAGGAGGTGGACGCTCGTCAGCTCTCTGAGAAGGTTCTCCCGCAGTCTGGGCTCGATGACCATTTCCGCGGTGGCGGCAAAGTGCTCGTCCGCGCTCTCGCGGTGGAGAAAATGCATCACGTCCGGGAAAGGACTCGAGCCGCTGATAAAGCGGTTTTTGGAGAGATCGAGCTGATAGCTGCCGACGGCGTCGCCCGGATTTTCTGTCAGCTGCTGGCACAGGCGGTCGTACTCCTCCTGGGCCTGCTTTTGCACGGTGACGTTCTGGCCGATGCCGTAGGCCTTGACGGGGGTGCCGTCCGGGCCGAAGACGTTTGTGTAGGAGATGCGCTCGCAGCGCCGCTCGGTGCCGGGACCGCGCTTGTACCAGACCTCGCAGGAGGCGGTCTGCGCGCCGGCTTCGATGCGGCGGTACATGTCCAGAAAGACACCGACACTGCCCTCGTCGATGAAGGGGACGAGGGAGCGCGGCACGTTTTCCGTGATCTTCGGCAGACCGAACTTCCGGTAGCTGTACTCGGTGAATTCGTTTTCCGCCATGATGATGCGGTGATTTTTGATGTCGTATTCCCAGATAACGAGATGGGCCTCCTCAATGGCGGCCTCGTACATCTTTTGCACCTCGCTGCGCTCGTTTTCGGCGGCGACCTGCTCGTCCATGTCGACGAAAGAGGCGTAGTAGTAGCGCCTGCCGTCGCGCTCGAAGGCGCGGCGGAACTGGTTGTTGACCCAGTAGAGCTTTCCGTCCTCGCCCGTGATGCGGTAGGTCACGCTGCCCTCGCGCCGCTCCCCGCTGCTCACCTCGCGGAAGACGTTCTCAAAGAGGCAGCGGTCGGTCTCGCAGAGCCAGCCGCGGGGATTACCGCGCTGCGCGGACCAGTATTCCGCGCTGCTGTGGTGCAGCTCATAGAATCCGGCATTCGCGTATTCGAGCCGCATCACGCCGTCCTTTTCCGAAAACAGCGCAACGCCGCCGGGAATGTTGCCGAGGATCGCTTCGAGCGTGCCGCCCTCGAGCGGCGCTACCCCGTCTTTGTTTTCCGCTGTCATTTCGATTACCGCCCTTCTGCCTGTGCGCTGCGCAGGTCTGCCGGCGGGCTTTGCAGAACCGCGCCCACTCTGCCCGCTCTGTTTGTAAAAATATCAAATTTCAAAGGCTTTGTAAACTGCTTTTGGCGTATTAACTCGAAATGTATGCAGAGAATTTGTTTGGCGGGCAAAAAACCGCGTCTCGCCGCGGACGCGGCGGCTGCGCTTGTAAAGCCCGGCGGCGTCTGCTATAATCGATGAAACAGGACCGCCCGGCGGCGTCGGGCATGAGGAGAGACAGCCGTGCTCAATTACGATTATCAAAATCCGACGCGCCTTGTCTTCGGACGCGGCACGCAAAAACAGGTCGGCGCGCTCGTGCGCGGATACGCCGACCGCGTGCTGCTGGTCTATGGCGGCGGCAGCATCAAAAAAAGCGGCCTCTACGGTGAGGTGACGGCCTCCCTGCGCGCAGCGGGCGTCAGCTTCACGGAGCTGCCCGGCGTTGTGCCAAACCCGCGCGTGACGCTCGCGCGCGAGGGCGCGCGTCTCTGCCGGGAGCAGAGCATACCCTTCGTTCTCGCAGTCGGCGGCGGCAGCGCCATCGACACGGCGAAGGCCGTCGCCGCCGGTGCGCTCTACGACGGCGACCTCTGGGACTTCTGCATGGGGAAGAAGATCGAGCGCGCCCTGCCCGTCGGCACGGTGCTCACGATCCCCGCGACCGGCAGCGAGTCGAGCCCGAAGGCCGTGCTCACAAACGAGGAACTCAGGATCAAAAAGAGCATGGGCAGCGATCTTCTGCGCCCGGCCTTTTCGATTTTGAACCCGGAGCTGTGTGAAACGCTGCCGCCCGAGCAGATCGGCTACAGCGCCTTTGACATGATGTCGCACATCATGGAGCGCTATTTTACGAACACGCCGCACACGGAGGTTATCGACGGCCTGTCAGAGAGCCTGCTGCGGACGATCATGAAGCAGGCACTCATTTTGCGCGGCGATTCGAAAAACTACGACGCATGGTGCGAGCTTGTTGAGGCCGGGAATCTCGCGCACAACGGTCTGCTGGGTCTTGGCCGGGAGCAGGACTGGGCCTGTCACGGCATGGAGCACGAGCTCAGCGCGCTCTACGACATCCCCCACGGCGCGGGCCTTGCGGCGGTGACACCCGCGTGGATGCGTTATGCTGCGCCGAAGCACCTGCCGCTCTTCGGCCAGTTCGCGGTCGAGGTCATGGGCGTGCGCGGCTCTCTGCGCGACCCGGAGCGGCTCGCGGAGGCGGGCATCTCGGCGCTCGAGGATTTCAGCCGCCGCATGGGTCTGCCCGTGCGCCTGCACGAGCTCGGCATCGGCGGCGGAGATTTTGCGCTGATGGCGGAAAAATCCGTCCAGAAGGGCGGCGGCACGCTCGGTCACCTCGAAGAACTGAGCGCGCGGGACGTCGAAAATATCTACGGGCTTGCGCTGTGAAATTTTATTTCTAATTCGTCTCTCGTCCGAGCGTCCTATCGCCGAGCGACAGGTTTCGTGCCGGACACAGCGAGTTGTCTGGTCTGGCCGGCACAAAACATAGAACTCGGCCCCTCGGGAAATTCACTTTCCCGAGGGGCCGCTTTGCGAGCGCCGCAGCGCGAGAACTCTTTTGCAGAGCAGCGGGCTGCGCTGCAGTTATTTCAGCTCGTCGAGCCGGTCCTGCACCTCGTCGGCGAGGTCCTCGAGGTATTCGTGTGCGTCGCCCCAGTTCTCGTAGGCGTCACTCGTCATGCTGCGCGGTTCGTGGCGGTCGAGCTCGCGGAGCTTCGCGCGCAGCTCGGTGAGATATACCTGCAGCTCGTCGCGGGACATTGCTTCGATGTCCGGCTCCTCGGCGAGATAGGCGCTGAAATCGATGATCTTTGCCATGACTGTCCTCCCGGATGCGGCGGCGTGCGGACACGCGGTGCCTTTTTCTTGCGTTTAGTTTAGCGCAGCTTTAACAAATTCGCAACGATTTTTTTGTTGCTGTTTGCCCGCGAATATGCTATCATGGCTAACGGAGTGTGATCAAAAATATGAGAATGAGACATAAACCCAATCTTGTCCCGCGCATGGAGCGCTGCTCCCGCGTTTTAATAGACGACCCCGCCGCTCTGCGCGGCAGGTGGAAGACCGCCGTTCCGGGCTTCGATGCCCTCTGGCTCGAGCTCGGCTGCGGCAAGGGCCGCTTTACCGCCGACACCGCCGAGCAGAACCCGCGCGAGCTTCTGGTCGCGCTCGAAAAGGTGCCGGACGTCATGGTCATGGCGATGGAGCGCTGCTGCGAAAGGGACCTGCAGAACGTCCGCTTTATCGACGGCGACGCGCTTGCGCTGCCCGTGCTCTTCGAGCCGGACGAGGTCGACCGCATCTACATCAACTTCTGCGACCCGTGGCCCAAAAACAGCGCTGCGAAGCACCGTCTCACCGCTCCCGGCTTCCTCGAAATTTACGAGACCATCTTAAAGCCGGAGGGGGAGATCCATTTTAAAACGGACAACCTGCCGCTCTTCGACTGGTCAGTCGAGAGCTTTGAAAATAACGGCTGGACGCTCTCGGAGGTCACGCGCGATCTACACGCAAACGGCCCCGTCGGCGTCATGACCGACTACGAGGCGAAGTTTTACGCCGAGGGCGTCAAGATAAACCGGCTCGTCGCGAGAAAGGAACGCGCATGAGGCTCATTTCGTGGAACGTAAACGGTTTGCGCGCCGTGGTCGACAAGGGCTTTGCGGACATCGTTGAGCAGCTCGACGCGGACGTCTTCTGCGTGCAGGAGACGAAGCTGCAGGCCGGGCAGATCGACCTCGACCTCCCCGGCTACAAGAGCTACTGGTCTTACGCCGCGAAAAAGGGCTACTCCGGCACGGCGGTGTTCACGCGCGTGAAGCCGCTGTCGGTCGCGTACAATCTCGGCATTCCGGAGCACGACACCGAGGGCCGCGCCGTGACGCTTGAATTTGAAGATTTTTACCTCGTCTGCGTCTACACCCCGAACGCGCAGGACGGCCTCAAGCGCATCGACTACCGCATGTCGTGGGAGGACGCCTTCCGCGCATACCTCTGCGGGCTGGATGAGAAAAAGCCCGTCGTCGTGTGCGGGGACATGAACGTCGCGCACGAGGAGATCGACCTCAAAAATCCGAAGCAGAACGCCGGCAACGCCGGCTTTTCGGACGAGGAGCGCGGCAAATTCACGGAACTGCTCGCCGCCGGCTTCACGGACACCTTCCGCAGCATACATCCGGACGCGGTTGAATACTCCTGGTGGAGCTACCGCATGAAGGCGCGGGAGAGAAACGCCGGTTGGCGCATCGACTATTTTCTCGTCTCCGACCGCATCCGTGAAAATATCGACGCCGCCTATATCCGCGGCGACGTCTACGGCAGCGACCACTGCCCGGTGGGACTGGAAATTCACTTTTAAGGCAACACGCACCCATAAGTGGGGAGCAGGGATTGAAATACATGGTTAATATCGGACAAGTGGAGATAAACGGCCGACTCGCCCTCGCCCCGATGGCGGGCGTGTCGGACGTTTCGTTCCGGGAGCTCTGCCGGGCCTTGGGCGCGGCGTACAGCACGACGGAAATGGTGAGCGCGAAGGCGCTCGTCTACAAGGACCAGAAGACCCGGAGCCTTTTGCAGCTCGGCGAGGGGGAGCACCCCGCCGCCGCGCAGATCTTCGGCAGCGAGCCGGAGGTCATGGAGGAGGCGGCGGGTCTCGCGCGGGTAATTTCCGGCGCGGACGTCATCGACATCAACATGGGCTGTCCCGTCGGCAAGGTCGCCGGCAACGGGGACGGCAGCGCGCTCATGAAAGACCCGGACAAGGCGCAGAAGATTATCGAGGCCGTCGTGCGCGGCGCGGGCGTGCCGGTCACGGTAAAGTTCCGCAAGGGCTGGGACAAGGGAAACGTCAACGCCGTCGCATTCGGACAGATGTGTGAGGCGGCGGGGGCTTCGGCCATCTGCGTCCACGGGCGTACGCGCACGCAGATGTACGCGGGCGTCGCCGACTGGGACATCATCCGGGACGTCAAAAAGGCGGTGAGCATCCCGGTCTTCGCCAACGGGGACGTCCTCGAACCGGAGGACGCGCGGCACATTCTTCGCTACACCGGCTGCGACATGGCGGTCATCGGGCGCGGGAGCTTTGGAAACCCGTGGATCTTTTCGCGGGCCAACGCACTGCTAAACGGGGAAGAAGACCCCGGCCTGCCGCCCCTCTCCGAGCGCATCGACGTGGCGGTAGCGCAGTTTGAGGCCACGGAAAAGAGAAAGGGCGAGGTGATCGCCTGTCTCGAGGCGCGCAAGCATCTTGCCTGGTATCTGCACGGGGTCGCCCACGCCGCGCCTTACCGCGACCGGGCTGTGCACGTCGAGACGATGGAGGATATCCGCAAGCTGGCGGGGGAGATCAAAAGAGAGCTGAGGTGAGTCCATGACGAGGGAAGAGGAGGACCGCCTCGTTGCGCGCGTGCGCAACGGGGATGAGGACGCCTTTGAAAAACTGGTTCTGGAAAATCAGAAAAAGGTTTATAATCTCGCGCTGCGCATGGTCGGCAATGAGGACGACGCCTTCGATATGTCGCAGGAAGCGTTTATCAAGGCATACAATTCGATCTTGTGCTTTCGCGGCGACTGCCGCTTTTCCGTCTGGCTCTATCGGCTGACGACGAACGTCTGCCTCGATTTCCTGCGCGCGCAGGGGCGGCGCAGCCACTCGTCGCTCTCCTATGAGGACGACAGCGACGACGAAAAGGAGCTCGAGATACCGGACGAGCGTTTCTCGCCCGAGACGGAGGTCGAAAAAAAGGAGCTGCGCGAGGCGGTACACCGCGGGCTCATGCAGCTGCCGAAGGACTACCGGGTCATTTTGCTGCTGCGGGAGATCGACGGATTGAGCTACGAGGAGATCGGGCAGGCGCTCGATCTTGAGGAGGGGACCGTCAAGTCCCGCATTTTCCGCGCGCGAAAAAGGCTCTGCGCGATCCTCGCGGCGGACGGGAACATTTCAGAGCGCTGCGCGTCAAAGAAATCAAGGGGGGTGTGAAGCATGAACGACTGTGAAAAATACATTGAGCTGATGAGCCAGATGCTCGACGGCGAGCTCTCCGAGGAGCAGACGAGCGAGCTTCGCGCCCATATCGCGTCCTGTGAGGACTGCCGGAAGGCCTTCGACGCCTTCACGAGCGTCTCCGAGGCGCTGTCGGACGAGCTCTGCGAGCCGCCCGAGATGCTCGCAAAGGGCGTCATGTTCAAAATCAGAAATCACAAAAAGCACCGCGTTGTCATCGGCAAATTCACGACATTTGCAGCCTGCATCGCGCTCATCCTCGTCGGCGCGGGCCGGCTGGGTCTGTTCGGCGGCAGCACCGGCAGCCCCGTTGCGCTCGACGCCGGCATGGTCTCGAGCGAGGCCCGCAGCGCGCCCGCCCCGGCCAACAAGAGCATCGACAGCGCGGACGGAGCGAAGGAAAATGCCGTACTCAACCACACCGAGATCCAGAAGGGCGTCAAGCTCGAAAAGACCAATGACGGCACCGTTTACCAGCTGGGCTTCCCGCTGCAGAACGCGGAACTGCTCGACGGAACGGACCCGGACGCCGTCCACAGGGAGCCGGTCTGGCTCTTCAGCGCGGAGAAGCTGCAGGTCTATGCCGGCAGCTGGCACAGCGCCGACGAGCTTGCCGAAAACAGCGGAGAGAAGCTCAAAAACGACAGGTTTGCCGCCGTGGCCGACCGCGGGCAGATCGATGCGCTCGGCGAGCTGCTGACCTCCGAGCCGGACGACACGACGAAGCTCACCGTGGACAGCAAGGAATTCAAGGACAGCGAGCCGGTCTACACGATCTATATTCCCGCGCAGACCGCGGCGTCCCAGCCGCCCGCGGCGGAGACAAAGGTCGGCGCGGACAGCGACAAGGACAGTACGACGAAGACCGGCAGCCTCAAGCAGAGCCTTGAGAGCGTGAAAAACAGTCTTCTGAAAAATGCGGACGACAGCAAGACCAGCGCCTCACCGAGCCCGTCCCCGGCTGCCGGGGACACGGACGAAAAACGGCTCAAGCCGCCGCGCGACATGACGATCAGCGTCTACTATGTCAACGGCGAGATCTGGTGCGTCGCGCAGCTCGTGGACGACGGCAGGGCGAACGCGTCCGCGCCGAGCTCGGAGACAGACGTCACGCCCGCGGTCGACTGCCGCCACTGTCGCTGGAGCCGCATCCTCTACAAGGCCACCGGCAGCCCCGAAGACCTCGATGCGTTCATGGCCCAGCTCCGCAGCGCGAAGACCGAAACCATCACCGAGAGCTGCACAGGGAAATAAAAAAAAGGCGCTTCCCAGCGGGAAGCGTCTTTTTTGCGCCTATTATTGGACTGCGATCATGCGCTCGAGACTTTTGCGCGCGCCGTCGAGTTCGGCCTGCGGCAGCTCGATCGGGGTGCGGCGGCCCTCAAAGCAGGCCAGCACGTCCTCAAGCGTTGTCTTTTTCATGTCCGGGCAGATGAAGTCCGGTTTGAGCGCGTAGATGTGCGAGAGCGGCAGCTCGCGCGCGAGAATGTCGGTCACGCCGTTTTCCGTGCCGATGATAAAGCTCCCCGCCGGGTCCTTTCGGGCCGTTTCGAGGATGCCCGCCGTCGAACCGACGTAGTCCGCCAGCGCGACGACCTCCTTCCGGCACTCGGGGTGGACCAGCAGCTTTGCCTCCGGATGCGCGCGCTTCGCAGCTTCGGCCTGCTGCAGCGAGACGCCGTCGTGGATCGGGCAGCAACCGTCGTAGAGGATGACCTCCTTGTCGGGGAGCTGCTTTGCGATATACGCGCCGAGGTTTTTGTCCGGCACAAAAAGGATCTGCCGGTTCGGCAGACTGCGCACGACGGTCTCCGCCGAGGACGAGGTGCAGCACACGTCGCTGACGGCCTTGACAGCGGCCGTGGAGTTTACATAACACACGACAGCGGCCTCGGGATACTGCTTTTTGAGGGCGAGCACGTCCGCCGGGACGATGGTGTCCGCCATCGGACAGCCGGCGTCCTCCGCCGGGAGCCAGACGGTCTTGCCGGGGTTGAGTATTTTGGCGCTCTCGGCCATAAAGCGCACGCCGCACATGATGATGCCGCGCTGCGACGCGCTCTGGGCGCGCTTGGCGAGCGCGAAGGAGTCGCCGACGGCGTCCGCGACGTCCTGGATCTCGAGCGGCTGATAGTAGTGGGCGAGAATGAGGCAGTCGCGCTCTTTTTTGAGCGCGAGAATCTTTTTCTGGAGTTCGTTCATGGGAGCTCTGTCCTTTCCGTATGTGCCCGCGGAGAGCGCGGGCGCAGGATCGAAGACAGTTTAACACAAAAAAGCGCGCAGTACAATCGGACAGATAAAACTTGCTGTTTATTTTGCGCGGGTTTTGTGCTACACTCGGAAGGTGTAAACATTCGACTGCCGTTTTAACAAAGGAGAGAATGCGATTTATGGAAATCAAGCGCGCCGCGATCAAAAAAAACGCCAAGCTTCTGATCGCCACTACCCGGCCGAGCCCGATCCTTGTGTTCCTTGTGTACATACTGATCGGACTTGTGCTGCTCTACCTCAGCGAGAGCATCAGCGGCGAGACCAAAATGGTCCAGGAAATGCTTTTGCAGTATCAGGCCGGTAACTTAGAGTATGTCCCGGAGCCTCCGGAGTTCAGCGGCTGGGCCTGCGTCCTGCTCATTGCCCTTTCCGTGATGAACTACATGCTCGCCGTCGGCACCCACATCTACAGTCTGGAAATCTGCCAGCAGCGGCAGGGCAGCTTCGGCAACCTTTTCGACGGCTTCGGCATCTTCGGGAAGTCGCTGCTGCTCGCAATCCTCGAGACGATCTTCATCTACCTCTGGACCCTGCTGCTGATCGTCCCCGGAATCATCGCGATCTACCGCTACCGTATGGCGCTGTACGTCATGATTGACCACCCGGAGCTCGGACCGCTCGATTGTCTGCGCGAGAGCAAGCGGCTGATGACAGGCCACAAGTGGGAGCTGTTCGTGCTCGATCTGAGCTTCCTCGGCTGGTTTCTGCTGTGCCTCTTCCCGCCCGCGTCGGTCTGGGTAGAGCCCTATACGCGCATCACCTACACGAACTACTATCTCGCCCTGCGCGACATGCCGGGCAGCAGCTTCAACACTACGGTCTAAGGAGCGCCTATGTACACATTTGTTTGGATTTTCGCGCTCGTGTGCGCTTTCGTTTTGCCGCTGGCGCTGGCTGTTGAGCTCTGCGTGCGGAAAAAGGGCAGCTGGAAGCCGCTGCTCTTCGGCGCGCTGACCTTCACCGTGTTTCAGGGCTTTCTGCGCATCCCGGCGCTTGCTGCCCTCGGGGGAACGGCGTGGTTCCAGGCGCTGCAGGGCGCGGAACCCGCGCTCTACGCGCTGTTTCTTGGCGCGACCGCCGCGCTTTTTGAAGAGGGCGGCCGCTGGCTCGTGATGCGGTTTTTGCTCAAAAAACACCGCGGCGTGCGGGACGGTATCTGCTTCGGTGTCGGCCACGGCGGGATCGAAGCGGTCCTCATCTTCGGCCTGACCGCCGCGGCGACGCTCTTTTCCGGCGCGTCGGCGGACGCCGGGAGTCCGCCGCTGGTCTTGGCCGGCGGCGCGGAGCGCGTCTTCGCACTCGCCGCGCAGATCGGCTTCTCCGTGATGGTGATGAAGTCCGTCCGCGAGAAAAAACCGCTGTGGCTGCTGCTGGCTTTCGTGCTGCACACGCTCGTGGACTTCGGCGCGGCCTATGCCGCCGGCTTCCTCGGCGACGGTGCGAGCGTCTGGGCGATCGAGATCTGCGTCGGCCTTTTCGCCGCCGCTATGCTCTGGTTCGTGTGGAAGGAATGGAAGCGCGAAAAGGCGCAGAGCGCGGACTGAACAAACAAAAAACTGCGGCAGAGCAAAATGCTCTGCCGCAGTTTTTTGCTGCCTTTTATATTACGCGCTCATCGCCGAGGAAGTACAGGGCGACGGTGCCGGGGCCGGTGTGGGAGCCGATGACGGTGCCGACGCTGTTGATGAGCACCTTGCCGTCCAGCTTCGGGAAGCGCGCTTCGATGAGGTCCGCGACCGCGCGCGCGTCGTCATAACAGGCGGAGTGGCTGATGTAGCACTTGCCGCTGTAGTCGAGGCCGCCCTGCGCGTGCTCCTCCATGCGCTTGACGATCTCCGCGATGACCTTCTTCTTCGTGCGGATCTTCTCGCGCGGAATGAGCCGGCCCTCCGTGTTCATGTTGAGCAGGGGGCAGATGTGGAGGATCGTTCCGAACAGGGCGGAGGAACGGGAGATGCGCCCGCCGCGGAAGTAGCTCGTGAGGTCCGTTGAGAAAAACCAGTGGTGGATGCGGAGCTTGTTTGCCTCGACCCACTGCAGCGCCTCGTCGAGCGTTTTGCCCTCGTCCCGCAGACCGCAGGCATAGGTCACGAGCAGGCCGTAGCCGCTCGACGCGCCGAGCGAGTCGACGATCTCGATGCGGCGGCCGGGATACTTCGGCAGAAGGTTGTCCCGCGCGGCCTTCGCGGAGTTGATCGTGCCGGACAGCCCGCTCGAGAGCGTAATGTGCAGCACGTCGGTGCCGGCACTCAGCAGCGGACGCCACATTTTTTCGTAATCCGCAGCCGACACTTGACTGGTCGTCGGCTTTGATCCGTTCGTGATGTGCTGATAGAATTCTTCAAACGGCATCGACTGGCCGCAATTGTCGAGGTATTCCTTCCCGTCCATTAAAAAGTGGAAGCAGGAAAAGGGGATGTCGTTGTCGTGGAAAAAGGCCAGCGGCATGTCTGCGGTGGAGGAGCAGGTGAGCGCAAACTGTTTCATGGGCAGCTCCTTGAAATTTAATATTAAAAATTACATTAAGAAATATCGAAGACAACTTCGCAAAGCGATTATATAATATTCCCCCGCAATTGTCAACGGCATACAAGGCTGCGGAACGGCGGATGCGACAGATTTAACGATTTGTTTAACATTTCACGAAAGCGCCGCCGCTGTTTATTTTTCGATCAGGGCGCAGATGGCGTCATAGAGCGCCGGGTCCGTCTCCTTGAGGGAGAGCATTTTGCCGTCGAGCCCGACGAAGCAGTGCTTCGAGTCGCCAGTGGCGCGCTCCTTTTTTGAGTCCGCGTCGCGCACGATGTAGTGGATGGTCATGAAGCGGTCGTCGACGTCCGTGAGAACCGGCTCGACCTCGACGGTCTGGCCGAAGCGGACGGAGCGGCGGTATTCGCAGCTGACGGACAGCGTTACGCCGAAGAGCCCGTCCTCCTCCATCTTGGCGTAGGTGAGGCCGGCCTGGTCGAGCGCGTCGATGCGCGCGGTCTCGAACCAGCGGATGTAGTTGGAATGATGGACGACGCCCATCTGATCGGGTTCATAAAAGTCGACTTTGTGGATATAGGGGTTCATGGTGATTACCTCCGAATAATTATTAGATACGATAACTGGTGTTTTACTACGGTTCGGGTCATTTGTAAATGCACAGCGGAAAAAATGCTCAGAGCAGCAGCCGCGTCAGCGCGGGGATGTCCTCGGCGATTGCGTCGGCCCCGGCGGAGACGAGCTCGTCGCGGCTGCCGTATCCGTAGAGTACGCCGATGCAGTCGAGGCCGTTTGCTTTCGCACCGGCAACGTCGTGCAGCCGGTCACCGACCATGACGACGCGGGCGGGGTCCGGGTTGCCGCAGCACTCGAGGGCATAGGCCACGACCTCGGCCTTTCTGGGGCGCGTTTCGTCCCTTGTGCTGCCGCAGATGTGGGCAAAGAGGGTGTCGATGCCGTAGCGCGCGCAGATCTGCCGCGCGAAGTGCTCGGGCTTCGAGGTCGCGACGACGCAGGTCCGGCCCGCCGCGCCGAGCGCACGGAGCAGCGTGTCGATGCCGGGGTACATTTCGTTTTCGTTGATGCCGTGCTCGCCGTAGTATTCGCGGAAATATTTCACGGCTCGCTCCGTCTCCGTCTGTGAGTAGCCGGCGAAATCGCGGAAGGAGTCGAAGAGCGGGGGACCGACGTATTTTTTGAGCGCCGCGCGGTCGCCGACGGGCGTGCCCATGCGCTCGAGCGCGCAGACGACGGAATTGACGATACCGGGCGCGGAGTCACTGAGCGTGCCGTCAAAATCGAAAAAGATATAATCGTATTTTTTCATAGGAACTCCTTGGAGGGAAAAAGGCTATAAATAGCGGAAAAGCGACAGATTCAACCTGTCGCTTTTCTGGTGCGAGAGAGGAGACTTGAACTCCCACGTCTCGAACCGAAACCCATTGATAATACAGGACTTTTCAAAAGCGTGTGTAAAATCGTGTGCAATTAACTTCTGAAAAAAAGTGTGACCAATAGCAGAAGTTGGAGGAGAACATCCGCCCATCTGGCAGTACTTCTAT
>JAKOSQ010000016.1 GCA_029777215.1 Bacillota bacterium | reverse complement strand
CGCCGTTGGAGGTATAAAGCTGCTCTTCTCCGTAAAACACATGGATCTGAACGCTCTTTTCGCCTTTCACCCAGTCGGCGAGACGGCCGGCATCGGCGAGCTTGAGCTCGTTTTCCGTGACGTAGTCCTGCAGGCTCCCCGCCGCGCGGTCATACTCCCTGTCGATATACGCCGGAAAGCCGGCGTAGCCCTCGAGGGCCTTGTCGGCTGCCCAGTTCAAAAGGAAAAACGCGCCGGTCGAGACAGCCGCCGCAAGCAGAATGAGCTCGACGAGCTTTTTGGTCAGCGTGCCGTGAAGGATTTTATTCAAAGCGATAGCCCCTTCCCCAGACCGTCTTGATGTGCGCCGGCTCCTGCGGGTTCTCCTCGACCTTGACGCGCAGCTTGCGAATGTGCACCATGACGGTGCCGTTCGAAACGTAGAAATACGGCTCGTTCCAGACGCTCTCATAGATGTTCTGCGCCGAATAGACGCGGCCGGGGTGCTTCATGAGGAGCAGCAGAAGCTGATATTCGATGTCCGTGAGCTCGACCCGCCGCTCGCCGATGAAAAGTTCGTTGCAGGCGGTGTTGATGTGGTACTCGCCGATCGTCAGAACGCTCTTGCTCTCCTCCTCCCCTGCGGTGCTCTTGCCCTTGTAGAGATAGTAGCGGCGCAGCAGGGCCTTGACGCGCGCGAGCAGCTCGGCGTAGGAGAAGGGCTTTGTGAGATAGTCGTCGCCGCCCGCGAGCAGGCCGACGGTCTTGTCCTCCTCCTGCGACTTTGCCGAGAGGAAGAGGATCGGGACATAGGATTTTTTTCGGATCTCCTGACAGGTCAGGATGCCGGAGATGCCCGGCATCATCACGTCGAGGATGACAAGGTCCGTCTCATCATCGACCGCCTTGAGGCCCTCAAAGCCGTCGCACGCCTCCACGACCGTGAACTCCTCGCTCTCGAGCAGGATGCGGATGCCTTCGCGGATATCGTCCTCGTCTTCGATGATCAGTATTTTTGCCTTGCTCATGGGCATCCTCCTGTCGTTTTTTCTCGATTATACCGCCGAATAGTCGCGGCAGTATTGCTGATAGTTTTTCTGCCAGAGCGTCCAATCCGTCTCGCCGCGGCGGTCCTTGAGCGCATAATTTTTCTGCAGATACGCGCCGAGATAATTTGTCACCTTGCGCGCGCCGGAGGTGTTGAGATGCGTGCCGCCGTCGCTCGTGTCGGTCTTCCAGTCAAAGCCGAGGCTGCTGCCCGCCGTGTTGAGGTCGAGGTACTGCAGGCCGTTTTCCTTGGCGTATGCGGCGATCGCGTCGTGCCGCGCATCGGACCACGATTTCGCGCAGGGCACCGAGACGAGGATCAGCGGTACGTCGTGCTCCTGGCAGATGGCGTGGAATTTATCAAGGTAAAGGCGGGCCGCCGCCGGGAGCTCTTCTTTTTTTTCGCGGGTTCGCATGTAGTCCCCGCCCTCATAGCCGCGGACGTCCTTCGACGCAGACCAGCCCATCATCGGGGAGAGATAACTGTGCTGCGGGCGGCGAAACATCGTCGACAGGCACAGTGTTTTCCAGTTGTTGTGGTATTTGACGATCGGGAAAAAGTTTTCAAGCCGCGCGAGGGCCACGGAGCTGATTTTGTTGTTTCCCGTGAAGACCTCGTCGGTCTCGAGGATGACGACCTTCGGCTGCTGGGTCTCGAAATATTTCTCGAGCAGCGTCACGGCCGAGGCCATCTGCTGGCGCGGCTCACCGCTGACATAGGAGGCGAAGCCGTAATTTCCCCAGAGCTCCATCGGCGAAAAGCCGCTGTAGATGTTGCTGTTGCCAATCGCGACAACGTCGATGCGGTCCTGCGCGATCGAGGTAAAGCCCATGGCCTCCGGGTGCGCGATGCCGCTTTGTTTCGTGTTGTCGCGGGGATAGAGTACCCAGGAGAAAAGGCCCGTCAAAATTGCAAAGGTCAGCAGAAACACAAGGCTGCTCCGCAGCGTGCTGTGTTTCGGTTTTACTTTTGTTGTTTCATTCATAGTTGACACCTCCAGCACATCAAAATCCACCGTAGATTGGATCGAGCGCCTGATACCCCGGGCCATAAGCGCCGAGAATGATGACGGCAAAGAGCATGCCGAGGCAGACGGCCCACTGCACGGGGATACTCTTTT
>JAKOSQ010000125.1 GCA_029777215.1 Bacillota bacterium | reverse complement strand
CCTCGTCCTTGATCTGGTTTTTGTGGACCTCCAGACGCTCGGCAAACATCTTGCGCGCATCCATGATGATCTGGTCCTCGTTCTCGGCGTAGCCAGTGGCCTCGGAGATGACCTCGTCCGAGAGGCCGTGCTTTTTGAGATCATGCTTGGCGAGGTACTCAGCGTTTCCGCCGAGCATGATGTCGGTACCACGACCGGCCATGTTGGTGGCGATGGTCACGGCGCCGAACTTGCCGGCCTGCGCGATGATCTCCGCTTCCTTCTCGTGGTTCTTGGCGTTTAAAACGTTGTGGGGGATGCCCGCCTTTTTGAGGAGGGCGGACAGGGCTTCGTTCTTGTCGATGGAGACCGTGCCGACGAGGACCGGCTGGCCCTTTTCGTGGCAGGCCTTGACCTGCTCGATGACCGCGCGGTACTTTCCGTCCTCAGTCTTGAAGACGGTGTCCGGGTGGTCAATGCGGGCGCAGGGCTTGTTGGTCGGGATCTCGATGATGTCGAGGTTGTAGATGGAGATGAATTCTTCCTGCTCGGTCAAAGCGGTACCGGTCATACCGGAGAGCTTCGAGTAGAGGCGGAAGTAGTTCTGGAAGGTGATCGTCGCGAGTGTCTTCGACTCGCGCTCGACGTTGACGTGCTCCTTGGCCTCGATCGCCTGGTGCAGGCCCTCGGAGTAGCGGCGGCCGAGCATCAGACGGCCCGTGAACTCGTCGACGATGATGACCTCGCCGTCCTTGACGACGTAGTCAATGTCGCGCTTCATGACACCGTGGGCCTTGACGGCCTGGTTGATGTGGTGCGAGAGCGTGGAGTTCTCGAGGTCCGCGAGGTTTTCGATGTTGAAGGCCTCCTCGGCCTTGTGGATGCCGCGCAGCGTCATCGTGGCGGTGCGGGCCTTCTCGTCGACAACGTAGTCGGCGTCGATGTCGGCGTCCTCCTCCTGCTTTTCGTCGACGGAGGCGACGATCATGGGCTTCAAGCGGGAGACGAAGCTGTCCACCTGGTTGTAAAGCTCGGTGCCCTTGTCGCCCATGCCGGAAATGATCAGCGGGGTGCGGGCCTCATCGATGAGGATGGAGTCGACCTCGTCGACGATGACGAAGGGGTGGCCGCGCTGGACCATATTGTCTTTATAGAGGGCCATGTTGTCTCGCAGATAATCGAAGCCCATCTCGTTGTTGGTGCCATAGGTGATGTCCGCGTTGTAGGCGGCGCGGCGCTCATTGCCCTCGAGTCCGTGGACGATAAGGCCGACGGAGAGGCCGAGGAAGCGGTAGACCTTGCCCATCCACTCGCTGTCTCGTTTGGCGAGGTAGTCGTTGACGGTGACGATGTGGACGCCCTTGCCCTCGAGCGCGTTTAAGTAGGCCGGCAGCGTAGCAACGAGGGTCTTGCCTTCGCCGGTCTTCATCTCGGCGATGCGGCCCTGGTGCAAAACGACGCCGCCGATGAGCTGCACGCGGAAGGGGTAGAGCCCCAGCACGCGCCACGCCGCCTCGCGGGCGGTGGCAAACGCTTCGGGCAGGAGATCATCGAGGGTCTCGCCGTCTGCCAGACGGGCCTTGAATTCGTCCGTCTTGGCGCGCAGCTGCTCGTCGGTCAGCGCGCGGTATTCCTCCGACATGGACTCGATGCGGTCCACGATGGGCTTTATTTTTTTCAGCTCCCGGGTGGAGTGGGTGCCGAAGACTTTCGCAATAACACTCATGGCTTTTGTGCCTTTCTGTGAGGTGGATTTGATATGCCTGTACATACCTAATTTAGAATTGTATCACACAATTGGCGAGAAAAAAAGGGGAAAACGCTTTGTCCGCCCCATTTTTACAATTTCGTCACATTGTCCGGCCCTCGCTTGCATTGTGTGCGCGGGTGCGGTAGAATGCTGCCTGCGTACCGGCGCTCAGTCGGGCTTCCGGGCGCATATTTTTTTGCACTCCTGCGGGCGCGAACTCTGCGAGGCTTTTGTTACAATTCCTCACTTGACGCGGAGCCCTAAAGGGCGTAACATTATCCTAATGTACCTCATGCGTTAAATCGTAAAATCCCTTTTT
>JAKOSQ010000124.1 GCA_029777215.1 Bacillota bacterium | reverse complement strand
GCCCGCGAGCACCGTGCCGAGCGGGGCGCAGCCCGCGCCGAGCCAGGTCTTGCCGCTGTGGTTTTCAAAGCCGACGACGGTGCCGCCGCCGCTCTCGGGCGCGAACTCGTACATGTAATTTCCGATCATGCGGGTGTCGGAGCCAACCGTGTAGAGGTCCAGCGCGCCGATGTAGTCACACTGCTCGCCCGTGTGGGTCTTGTAATACTGGCCCATCATCTGGTAGCCGCCGCAGATGCACAGAAACGGCTTCTCGTCCTCAACCGCCGCGAGAATTTCCCTGTCCTTGCCGGTGTACAGGTCAGGCAGCAGTACCTCCTGCTCAAAGTCCTGCCCGCCGCCGATGAAAAAGAGATCGAACTGCGTGAAGTCTGCCGTCTGCCCGATGGGGAGCTGCGTGACCTCAACTTCGATGCCGCGCCATTCGAGACGCTTCACAAGACACTTGATGTTGCCCGTGTCGCCATAGAGATTGAGGACGTCCGGGTAGAGATGACAAATCGAAAGCTTCATTTTTCCGTCCCCCTCATTCCCAGAAATCTTTGCCGCCGAAGGCGGCGCTCATTTTGGCGCGCAGGTCCATCATCGCCGTGTAGGTCGGCATGATGACGACCGGCAGCGCCTGCGTTTTCATCGCGCCGATGAGACTGTCGTAGTCCGAAAAGACCTTGAGTTTTTCCTCCGGCACGCCCGCGTACTTGAGGCGGACCGCCATGTCGAAGGCGCGGATGCCGGAGACGTAAATTTCCGGGATGCGCTCGTCCATCGCGGCGAGGCGCTCGAAATTCACGTCCCAGATCCAGGAGACGTCCTTGCCGTCCGCCGAGTTGTCGTTGAGACAGCAGACGAAGACGGCCTTCTCGGTGAGCCCGGAGAGGTAATTGAGGACCTGATTGCAGCCAGCGGGGTTCTTGACCAGAATCATGCGCGCGGTGTTTTCGCCCATGTCGAAGCGCTCCATGCGCCCGAAGGCACAGGAGAAGCCGCCGATCGCGGCCTTGGCGGTGGCGCGGTCAAAGCCCACGACTTCGCACACCGCGAGGGAGCCAACGGCGTTGTAAATGTTGTAGCCGCCGGGGAGGTTGATCGCGACCTCCTCGGTCGTGCCGAAATAGTCGAGGCGCACGGTGGTCGAGGCGACGTCCGAGCGGAGGATGTCCGTCACGGCGAGCTGCGGCGTCGGGCGTTCGTAACCGCAGTGCGGGCAGCGGAAGCCGCCGAGGTGGCCGAAGGTTCGGTAAGTATATTCGTATTCATGCTTGCATTTGATGCAGTGCGGCGCGTCCGAGACTTCCTCGATGGGGTCCTGATAGATCGGAGTCGAGACGCCGTAAAAAACGACCTTGTTCGGCACCTGAGCGGCGATCGAGGCCGTCAGCGAGCAGTCGGCGTTGAGGCAGAGCGTCGCGCGCGGGCTGTTTTTGACGCCGATGAGGATGTTCTCGAGCGTGTGCGTCACCTCGCCGTAGCGGTCGAGCTGGTCGCGGAAGACGTTCGTTACCAAAATGACCTCCGGGTCGATGAGACGGCAGATTTCCTTCGACGCGGCTTCGTCGCACTCGACGATGGCAAACTGCTTTTTCGGTCTGCCGGTCAGCGTGCTGTTTTCAATGAAGAGCGAGGTCACGCCGTTGATGAGGTTCGCGCCGGAGCGGTTCGAGAAGTAGGACCGCCCGTCCAGCCGGAACGCCTCCTCAATCATGCGCGCGCTCGTCGTCTTGCCGTTCGTGCCGGTCACGGCGATGCAGCGGACGTCCTTTGCGAGGCAGCCGAGGACGTCCGGGCAGACCTTCATGGCGATTTTGCCCGGAATGGCGGTCCCGCCGCGGCCCATGCGCCGCAGCACCCAGATCGAAAGCCTGCAGAGCAGGCACGCGAAAAATACCCGAATTTTTTTCATAGGTCTCTATCCCATTTCTCTTGCGTATTGCAGGTTTATTGCAGCATCTGCTTGAATTCATCCTCGGAGAGCACCGGAATGCCGAGACTCTGGGCCTTTGTGAGCTTTGACCCGGCGGCCTCGCCCGCGACGACATAGCTTGTCTTTTTCGAGACAGACCCGCTGGCCTTGCCGCCGTAACGGACGATGAGCGCCTCGGCCTCGTCCCGAGTGAAGGTCGTGAGCGAGCCCGTGAGGACAAAAGTCTTGCCCGCGAAGCGGTCGTCGAGCATCGTCTCCTGACTCGTAAAGTCAACGCCCGCACCGCGCAGCAGCTCGAGCTGGTGCCGCGAGTGGGGGTCAGACAGCCACTCGACGAGGTAGTGCGCCGTGATCGGCCCGACGTCAGGGATGTTTTGCAGCGTCTCCTCGGAGACGGCACAGAGAGCGTCGAGATCGTCGTAGTGCATCGCGAGGGTCTGCGCGGCCTTTTGCCCAACCTGCCGGATGCCGAAGGCACAGAGCAGGCGCGCAAGACCGGCGCCCTTGCTCTTTTGGATCGCGGCCATGAGGTTTTCGGCGCTCTTTTTGCCCATGCGGTCGAGCGCCGCGACGCTCTGAGCGTCGAGGTAATAGATTTCGGCGGGGGAGTTCACAAGCCCCGCATTGATGAGCGATTCCGCGAGCGAGATGCCGAGGCCGTCGATGTCCATCGCCTCGCGCGAGGCGAAGTGCGCCACGTTTCTGAGAAGCTGGGCGGGGCACTCTGCGTTCGTGCAGCGGGTGGCCGCGCCGTCCTCGTCGCGCTCTACCGGCGCGCCGCAGACAGGACACTCGCCGGGCAGATGGAAGACCGGGCGCACGCCGTGACCCGCATCCTTCTGAACCTCCAGCACCTCCGGGATAATCTCCCCGGCTTTTTGAACAAGAATGGTGTCGCCTATACGGATATCCAATCGGTCGATATTATCCTGATTGTGCAGTGTCGCGTTCGTGACGGTTGTGCCCGCGAGACGAATGGGGTCAAAGACGGCCTTCGGCGTCAGAACGCCGGTACGTCCGACCTGAACGACGATGTCGCGAACGAGGGTTGTCTTTTTCTCCGGCGGGTACTTGTAGGCGATGGCCCAGCGGGGAGCCTTGGCCGTGCTGCCGAGGGCTTCGCGGGACGCGAGATCGTCGAGTTTTGCGACCGCGCCGTCGATGTCGAAGGGGTAGGCGTCGCGGCCCTCGCCGATGCGCTCGACCTCCGCGCGCCAGTCCGCCGCTGTAGAGCACAGCTTGTGGGGAATGACCGGGAAACCCAATCCCGCGAGGAAATCAAGGCCCTCGCCGTGCGTTTCAAACGCCTTGCCGTCGCAGAGCTGAATGTTGAAAACAACGATGTCGAGTTTGCGCGCGGCGGTAATTTTGCTGTCCATCTGGCGCAGAGAGCCGGCGGCGGCGTTGCGGGGATTGGCGAAGAGCTTTTCGCCCGCAATCTCGCGCTCCGTGTTGAGCTGGGCGAAAGTCTCGTGCGACATATAGACCTCACCGCGCACAATGAGGCGGCGGGGTGCGTTTGGCAGCTCCTTCGGCAGCGAGCGGATGGTTTTGAGGTTTTCGGTCACGTCTTCGCCGGTGACGCCGTCGCCGCGCGTCGCGCCGCGAGCGAGTTTCCCGTCGAGGTATTCCACCGCAACGGAGAGTCCATCGACCTTCGGCTCGACGGACCAGACGGCTTTTTCGCCCAGCGCCTCGTCCGCGTGCGCGAGAAAGGCGTCGAGCTCGTCAAAGGAAAAGACGTCCCCAAGACTCTGCAGCGGCACGGCGTGGGTTACCGGTGAAAACTGCGCGGCTGCCCGCCCGCCGACGTGCTGGGTCGGCGAGTCGGGCGTCACGAGCTCCGGGTGCGCGGTCTCGAGCGCAATGAGGCGCTGCATGAGCGCGTCATACTCGAAGTCCGACACCGTGGGGGCGTCCTTGTTGTAGTATTCGTCCGCGCAGCGGTTGAGCTTTTCGCGCAGCTCCGCGATCTCCTGCGTTACGTCCATGTTGACGCTCCGTTTCTAATAGTTTAGCCAGTCTGCAGCTTGAACTGCGGCGTCGGCAGCGTGCCCGACTGACCGCTGGTGTAGTAGGCCTGAGGGACCTTGCCGACGAGGACGGTCTCCGCAATGATGACCTCCGTGACGACCTCGGTCG